>JAPLGT010000156.1:0-20457 GCA_026390035.1 Chloroflexota bacterium | reverse complement strand
GCTCGGCATCAAAAACCTGGCGATCGTGCACGATGGTCAGTCCTACGGACAGGGCCTTGCACAGGTTGTCAGTGACCAATTCACTGCCCTTGGCGGTACAGTGGTTGCCTTCCAGGCTATCACCCCTGGCGAATCTGACTACAGCGCTGGCCTGGCTGATATTGCCTCTAAAAAACCAGAAGCTCTCTTTTTCGGCGGATATACTGCTGAAGGCGTGGTCATTGTCAACCAGATGAAACAAGCTGGGCTCGAAGGCGTCATTTTCTTTGGTGATGATGGTACCTTTGGACAGGATTTCCTCGACCGCACTGGAGCAAATGGCGAAGGTGCTTATTCCACTTCCCTCATTCCACCCGCTTCGGATAGCAAAGCCAAGTTTGACGCTGCTTACCTGGCCGCTTACAGCCAACCAGCCGGGAAACTTTCGCCCTACAGCTGGACTGCTTACGACTCTGCAGCCACACTGATCAAATCGATTGAGGCTGTTGCGGTACTTGATGGCGGCAAGCTCTACATTCCACGCGCTGCGTTGGTCGCAGCAGTCCGCGCGACCAAGGATTATCAGGGTCTTTCCGGCGTCGTCACTTGCGATGCAACCGGTGAATGCTCAGCTTCCGGCCCAGTATTTAACAAAAATACGGGTGGCAAGTGGGTTGAAGCCGCTAAGTAAGTCTCTGCGCAGTAAATTCGCGCACCGATTATTTCAATAAAAAGATAGCGGGGTAAGTCACACATGCCCCGCTATCTTGACTCTAGACCGCTCCACACTGAGGAGAAGGGCTATGCCCAATCCAAAATCGCCTGCCCAGCGGGTTACCACGTATAAAATTGTGCAAGCACTAATCGGATTTATTTCCGCCGGCTATTTGCTCTGGCGACTTTTTGTTGTCTTTATCGGCAACCCTTCGTACGGGCCTGACACTTGGGCCAGATTCATTATCGCTGGTCTCATCTTGGGAAGTGTTTATGCCCTGATTGCCATTGGCTATACTCTGGTCTATGGTATTTTACGCATGATCAATTTTGCGCACGGCGACATCATGATGATTGGCGCTTTTGGCGGTTTCTTTGTCTTTGAAGCCCTCAAAGCCATCCCCACCCCAAGCCTGAGCGACCCAAAGCTGAATTTTCTGAATGCGAATCCATTCATTTCAGTCCTCGCTGCTTTTATAGTCGGATCATCTCTAGCCGCTTTAAGCGGCTTTTTTCTTGAAAAAATCGCCTACCGTCCATTAAGGGGGGCGCCGCGCCTGGTTCCATTGATATCAGCAATCGGAGCTTCGATATTTTTGGAAAATGCCGCACAATTGCTTTTTGGCGCGCAAAGGCGAGACTATGCCAACCCTGTCATTTTAACTCGCGGTGAGGGTTGGAATCTTCCAATTGGAGGAACAACTGTCATCCTGCCTTATACAGGTGTATTGACAGTAGCGCTCTCCATTTTGCTCATGCTTGGCTTGTATTTGCTAGTTATGCGTACCCGCCTTGGACGAGCGATGCGAGCAGTTGCTGAAAACAAGCAAGTTGCTGCTTTAATGGGCATCGATGTTGACAGCGTCATCAGCCGCACTTTTATCATCAGCGGAGCATTGGCCGGCGCTGCGGGCGTTATGTGGGGCATCCATCTTGGCCTGGTGTATCATTTCGTCGGGTTTATTCCAGGTATCAAAGCCTTTACCGCTGCAGTTCTGGGTGGCATTGGGAGCGTCCCAGGCGCAATGCTGGGCGGCTTATTCCTGGGGTTAGTAGAATCACTGGGACCTGCGATATTGGGAATTAGTTTCCAGCTAAAAGATGTGATCGCCTTTGGCATCCTGGTACTTGTTCTGATCTACCGGCCAACTGGCATTGTGGGTGAAGTTCTAACTGAGGAGAAAGTGTGATGAAAAAACAACTGCGCTTAGCGCTAAACGCCGGAATTACCTTCGGCATCATCACTATCTTCTTATTCCTGATTGGATTCACAGGAACAGCAGCCGACCTTCTCGGGGATTTCTTCCATAATAAAAGTGGGGCAAAGTTCCTAAGCCTGACACCCCAGATGCTGAATATGCTGGTTTTTCTCGGTCTGATTGGCCTATGGGCTGGATCAACCGGTTCGCGTAAAGACAAGCTTCAAACAGATGATCCTTGGGGAGCAGCTTTACTAGGCGGGTTAACAACCGGCCTGGTGCAGGCGATTTTCGCCAGCAGCACGGTATTACTGATTGGAACACTAAACCAACAGGGTGTCCGTATCAGCATGTACCTGGCGGAACTCTTGCCAGCCGCGATTAATCTTTTTCTCGTTGGAAAAGATCCATCCCAAGCAGCGCTCATCCATTTCGCTTTATTTACGCTGACCGGCTTTTTGGGTGGACTCTTGAGCCGTGGAATTGGTCGTGGTAGTTTGAGAACCCGAATCACAACATACTGGAAGAGCATCTGGGGAAAATTCAACCAGATGTCCAGTGTGAAAAAGATAATCAGCAACCCTGCCACTCGCCTTATCATATACGGCGCTTGCCTGTTAGTCATCTTCATGGCGCCCTTAGTGGTTGGTCAATATTGGAATTACACCATTGGCACTGTCGGAATATATATTCTGCTTGGCCTGGGCCTTAATATCGTAGTAGGCCTGGCAGGCCTGCTCGACCTGGGCTATGTGGCGTTCTTTGCAATTGGCGCCTACACGATGGCTTTATTGACCGCACCAGTACCGCATAGTCTTTTTTGGAACTTCTGGCTTGTGCTCCCGATTGGCGTGTTTTTGGCTGCAATAACCGGACTGCTGCTCGGCGCGCCTGTGCTGCGTATGCGTGGTGATTATCTAGCCATCGTAACACTCGGTTTTGGCGAAATCATACGCATCTTGAGCAAAAGTGATGTCATGACACCTTTCACTGGCGGGCCAAAAGGAGTGAGCGCCGTCGGCGGCCCAACCTTCTTCGGACAAACTTTTAACAGCGGTGTTCATTTTGTTTACCTGATTTTCCTGGCAGTATTACTGATTATTTTTATTACAAACCGATTGAAGAACTCGCGTATCGGCCGCGCTTGGGAAGCCATGCGCGAAGATGAAACTGTTTCTCGAGCCATGGGTATTAACACTTTGACTCAGAAATTACTGGCATTTACAATCGGCGCTGCTTTTGCCGGATTAGCTGGCGCACTGTTTGCTTCACGCAACCAATTCACTGGGCCAGAAGATTTCAGCCTAATGGTTTCGATCAATGTTGTCGCAGTGGTGATTGTAGGTGGAATGGGCAATATTCCGGGTGTTATTGCAGGCGCACTCATGCTCAAAGGCTTGCCAGAAATTCTTCGTCAACTCCAAGATTACCGGGTTATGGTCTTTGGCGCATTGCTGGTTGTGATGATGCTTTGGCGACCAGCCGGGATAATCCCGTCTTCACGCCGAAAAATGGAGAAGGAAAAAGACTCCGGACTAATCGAAACGCCCGAAGAAGGGAGAGGGAAATGACCATCGCACTTGAAACCATCTCCATGACCAAAAAGTTCGGTGGCTTGACGGCTGTAAACTCGGTGGATTTAGCGATTCAGGAAAATGCCATCTGCAGTGTCATCGGTCCAAACGGCGCAGGAAAGACTACATTTTATAATTGCATCACTGGTTTTTATGAGCCAGATGAAGGCGAAGTCACTTTCTACGGAGAATCGCTCGTTGGCCTTGCCCCCGATCAAGTCACTTATCGAGGTATATCCCGCACTTACCAAAACATCCGCTTATTTTCGAATATGAGTGCAATCGAGAATATTCTCGTCGGTGAACATTCTCGTCTACATGCTACCTGGTGGCAAGCAATTCTTCACACACCAAGCGTCATAAAGGAAGAAAAGGAAGCCGTCGAAAAAGCCCGGCAACTGTTGAATTTTGTCGGTCTGGTTGGCCTTGGTGACCAGTTGGCTCGCAATCTACCTTACGGTGCACAGCGACGGCTCGAAATTGCAAGGGCCCTGGCTAGCCAGCCCCGCCTGCTGCTCCTGGATGAACCTACTGCGGGCATGAACCCCAATGAATCTACTGAAATGATGCACTTCATTCGCATGTTGCGGGATGATCTTGGAATTACCATCCTGTTGATCGAACACGATATGCGCGTGGTAATGGGCATCAGTGAACAGATTGCCGTGCTAGATTACGGCGCAAAAATCGCCGAGGGGACACCCGCCGAAATTCAGGGTAACCCTCGCGTTATTGAAGCTTACCTGGGAAGCGGGGCGGCTTCCGGTCTGAATAACGCCGCAACACAACCCGCCTGACCACGAGGGACCCTTATGCCAATGCTTGAAGTTCGCGACATACATACCTATTATGGCAATATCCATGCACTTAAAGGCATCTCGATAACGGTGGAAAAAGGGGAAATCGTTACGCTAATTGGCTCGAATGGCGCCGGTAAAACGACTACTTTACGCTCCATCTGTGGGCTCCAAAGGCCTCGACAGGGAAATATTTATCTCGAAGGCGAAGATATCAGCCCTTTCAAAGCTCATGAAATTGTCTCCAAGGGAGTGGCGATGGTACCAGAAGGTCGCGGCATTTTTGCGCGTCTGACCGTAGCCGAGAATCTCGACCTGGGAGCTTACATACGCCGCGACCGAGTAGCAATTCAAAATGATCTAGAACGGATCTATACAATCTTTCCCCGGCTTAAAGAGCGTCAAAATCAGGTGGCAGGGACGCTTTCTGGTGGAGAACAGCAAATGCTGGCAACTGGCCGGTCATTGATGACCCGACCGCGTCTGCTCTTGATGGATGAACCATCGATGGGGTTGGCACCAATTCTGGTAGAAGCAATTTTCGATGTGATCAAAGTAATCCACCAGGAAGGCACCACAATCCTGCTCGTGGAGCAAAATGCTCTGATGGCTCTCTCGATTGCCGACCGAGGTTATGTCATTCAGACCGGTCAAATCGTACTGCAGGATACAGCTGAAAATTTAAAAAAGAACGATATGGTCCGAAAAAGTTATCTGGGAATGGAATAAAAATATCGGGAAGAGTGTAAAAAGCGCAGAGGAATTAAACCCTCTGCGCTTTTTATATTTTGGGATGTTTCATTTTGTGTCCAGAAATCCAGGTAGACGAAATCTTCTCAATAAATTTCACCGATCAATACCGCCCAAGCTGTGGTCAACAACGAAGCCGTGACGTGGCAGTCGAACCATTCTTAGATGAAACACATAAAATCAAAAGTTATACCGCAGCGAAAAGAATGGAAGAAAGTAAAACCGAAGCAGTCGTGAATAAAACCGTTTTTTGGCAGCAGTTATCGGCGGTGTTTCCCGAACTCAGGACTCTCTTCCTGGACAGAAGAACCGCTTTGCGAAAATAAAAATATGAGTAGCCTGGCAGAAAACAAAGCCACTGCTCAGTCTAATAGCCAGATATCCGCCCAAAAGACCTATTCGGTTATCAGATTAAGTTATAATTAGCACTTATCCGGATTAGCAATAATTCAGAAACCGCAAATTAGCAGTATTTTACTCTTGACCTTTTCAGCAAATGACTGTAATATTTTTGTTTAATTCGGCAAGTGCAATTGCAAAGCTGTGACGGTTTCAGCAGCGACGCTCCGCTTTCCGAATATCACAATCCGTTCCACATTCCTTAGGAGGAAGAAGATGTCGAAACGTTTGTTCTTAGTTGCTTCAATGTTGATTGTTGCCAGCATGTTGCTGGCCGCCTGCGGTGGCGCTGCTGCCCCTGCCAAGACCCTCAAGATCGTTTCCAGCCTGCCGATGACTGGCGCTTCATTAACTCAGACATCGACCATGGTCAACGCGATCAAGCTACGCTTTGAACAGGCCAACAATCAAGCCTGCGGTGGAAAATATGTTCTCGCGTACGAAGCCTGGGATGATGCCTCGGCTGCTCAGGGCAAATGGGATGCAGCCGTTGAGACCGAAAACGCCAACAAAGCTGCTGCCGACAAATCAATCATCGCTTACCTGGGTACATTCAACTCCGGCGCTGCCAAGCTGTCCATCCCGATTTTGAACCAGGCCGGCCCGTTGGTGATGATCTCTGCGGCGAACACCGCTCCTGGCTTGACCCACAGCGCTACCGGTTTGACTGAAGCTTCCGAGCCTGGCAAGTACTATCCATCTGGCGTTCGCAACTACGCTCGTGTTGCGGCGACCGATGACCTGCAGGGACCTGCCGCTGTTGAAATGATGATCAAGCTGGGTGTCAAAACCATTTACATCGTCAACGACCAGGAAGTTTACGGCAAGGGCGTGGCCGATTCCGTTGAACTGGCCGCTAAGGCTGCTGGCATCAATGTAATTGCCAATGAGGGCTTTGACCCGAAGGCTGCCGATTACAAATCTCTGATGACCAAGATCGGCGCAAGCAATGCCGGTGGACCACCCGATCTCCTGTACATTGGCTCCATCATTGATAACAATGCCGCCCAGGTTGTGAAGGATAAGTTTGCCATCATGGGCGATAACACCACCGTCAAGGTTATGGGACCGGATGGTATATACACACAAGCAATGGTCGACGGCGCTGGGGCTTCTGCCGAAGGCGTTTACGCCACCACCCCTGGCCTGATGCTTAAGGATCTTGGTCCCAATGGCCTTAAGTTCCGCAAGGATTACGAAGCAAAGTACGGACCATTGACCGAACCCTATGCGGTGCTCGCTTATGACTCAGCCGCGGCTGCTTTGAAGGCGATCGAGGATGTATGCGCCGCTGGCGGCGATCCCACCATTCGCGAATCTGTACGCGCTGCTGTATTTGCTGTCCGTGATTTCGATGGCGCCATGGGCAAGTGGTCGTTCGATGAGAACGGCGACGTCAGCCTGAAGTACTTCCTGGTAGGACAGATTCAAGGCGGCAAGTATGTTGATTACGCCACTGTTGCACCAGTCATAAAATAAGCAGTAAATCCAAACCCGTCAGTATTTTTGCATGGGGGGTAGCCCAAGGCTACCCCCCATTGAGAATATAAAGCGTGTAAGGTAGAAAAGCGACCCTGCGGGAATTATTTGAACATACCGCAGATTTATTTCTTTACCGGAGGCAGCCTCCCATGAATGAGAAAGTCCGTCGCATCCTGCGCCCAATTGTAGTGATTTTGGTTATCTATCTAATATTGCTGCTTGGCCCTATCGCAGCGTTTGATATCCCAACAATTGCAAGCCGGGTTCAGGAAAACCCCAAACAAATCCTCCAATTTTTAATCATCGGTCTTTCAAACGGTGCGATCATCGCCATCATTGCACTGGGGTACACGATGGTGTACGGCATCCTCGAATTGATTAATTTCGCACACGGTGACGTATACATGATCGGCGTATTTACGGCGCTAACAACCCTATCATTAACAGGGACGCTAACGACAAACAACCCTGTTCAGATCGTACTGGGAATTATTTTTGCCCTGGTTGTGGCGGTGATTGTGTGTGGTCTGCTGAACGCAACCATTGAGCGACTCGCATACCGACGCCTGAGAAATGCCCCGCGGCTGGCTCCTTTGATTTCTGCCATTGGCATGTCGTTCATCGTTGAGAATATCGGTTTGATTTGGGCTGGACAATCGTGGCTCGTGCCAAATTTCGGCACATCGGGCGGCGCATCACAAAAAGAATTTCCAGATCTGTTAAGCAAGCTAATGACACTTATCGGCTGGAATGTTAATCTTCTGGCTGGCATTGACAAAAGTTTGCGCTTTACGATTAAAGACCTGCTCGTTATCGTTCTGGCGGCGCTTCTGATGATCGGATTGCGCTTATTTGTCCAACGCACACGTCTCGGAAAGGCAATGCGAGCCGTAGCCCAGAACCGCGATGCTGCCAAAATGCTCGGCATCGATATTGACCGCGTTATCACAGCAACCTTTTTCATCGGCGGAGGCCTGGCAGGTGCCGCGGGAGTGATGGCCGGTTTATACAACAATACTGCCTGGTGGTTCATGGGGTTTCGGGCAGGATTACAATCATTTACAGCGGCAGTTTTGGGCGGGATCGGAAATATCACCGGTGCCATGCTGGGCGGCTTCATGATTGGCACACTTGCATCCTTCAGTGATGGCTATCTCAATGCCCGTTGGACCAACGCCTGGGTTTTCGCCACCCTCGTGCTGATCCTGCTCTTCCGTCCGGCGGGTCTGCTCGGCGAACAGGTCGGAGAAAAGGCATAAGGTGGCAATCATGAAAACACAAATTAGATCAGGATTGACATTCGGACTGGTAGGAGGCTTTGGGATCATTCTTTTCGGAGGCTGGGCCGCTGCCGTCGTTGGAATTATGGTCGGCGTTGCTCTCGGTCTTTCGCTGGGTGGTAAAGTTATTCGCAAAGATCCGTTGAACACCGCTTTGCAAGCCCTGCCTGCCGCGGCGATTTCCGCAGTCCTTTTTATAATTATCAGTTTGATCCAGAACTATTTCATCGGCCCCGCGACCGGCAAAACACCATCCGATTTAGGTCTGGTTATCCCGGCCAACTTGCTCGGTGCCCTGGCAGTGATTTTACTGACATGCCTGATTACAGGCTTGCATGGTCTTCCCACACGCCAGGAACAAATCGGAAAACTGATTGTCCTGGCAGCAGTGATCATTGCGTTCCCCTTTATCGACAACGCAACGGGTTTGCGCTGGAGTTCGGCGACCATCTATGCATTAATCTTCGTGATCCTAGGTCTTGGACTGAATATCGTTGTTGGATTTGCCGGCTTGCTCGATCTTGGTTACGCGGCTTTCTTTGCCATCGGCGCATACACAGCCGGCATTCTCTCATCGCCTCAACACAATATTTACCTGAATTTCTGGCTGGTGATCTGGATCGCTGCGGGTGTGGCGGCAATCTCCGGAATTGCACTTGGCGCTCCCACCTTGCCATTGCGCGGAGATTATTTGGCAATCGTCACTCTTGGATTTGGCGAAATCATCCCGGTCATTTTTCGCAACCTGATCAAAGTGACAATTCAAGATCCGATCACGTGCTGGGTTTGGCCTGGAATCGTGAGACTTTTCGGTTCAAGCACCAGCCTGCAATGCATCACTTTCATAAAGGACATGGATTTAACCGCCGGTGAAAAAGGGATCAACCCCATAGGACGACCCTGGTTCCCATTCTTTGGTGATCTGCCCGCGAATGCATCCATCATTCACGGCTCGCTGAAAATTGGAAATTCATACCTGTATATCGGGGAGTTCCAACCAGCCAACAATATCCCATGGTATTTCCTGATCATCGCGATCATTATCATGTCCGTTTTTCTCATTCGCCGCCTGCGCGATAGCCGCCTTGGGCGAGCCTGGATGGCAGTCCGCGAAGATGAACTCGCGGCTTCCCAGATGGGCATTGATCCGGTGCGCACAAAACTAATGGCCTTTGCCCTGGGTGCCATGTTCTCCGGGTTTGCTGGGGCATTCTATGCTTCTTACATCAGCGGTATTTTCCCCAGCGCGTTCGATTTTAGCGCATCAATTATCATCCTGTGCGTTGTCGTTCTCGGTGGCCTTGGAAACATCAACGGAGTGATCGTTGGTGCCCTGATCATTACTACTGCGGACCGCCTGTTTCTGCCTGCTTTGAAAGATCTCCTGACAGGGCTGATGGATCATTCGATCTTACCGGCTCTGGCATCCAACCACACATTGCAAAAAGCCGTTGCGGCAAACGCTGACCCGATTCTTTATCGTTTCTTGTTGTTTGGCCTGACTCTTGTGATCATGATGGCTGTGCGACCGGAGGGCTTGATCCCAAGCGCGCAACGCAAGGCCGAACTTCACAGCGAAGAAGAAATCGCCGCCAATCAAGCTGCGGCTGAGGCCTAGGAGCTCATCATGGCACTCTTTGAAGCTAAAAATATCACCAAGACTTTCGGCGGCCTGACGGCAGTCAACAAAGTTGACTTCAGCATAGAAAAAGGCATGATCGCCGGCTTGATCGGTCCCAACGGCGCTGGAAAAACAACTTTTTTCAACACCATCACCGGCATTTACACCATCACGAGTGGTGAAATGACATTTGACGGTGTCAGCTTACTCGGCAAAAAATCATTCAACATTACCGCGCTGGGTATCGCGCGCACTTTCCAAAACATCCGTCTGTTCAACAATATGAGCGCTGTCGATAACGTTCTGGTGGGCAAGCATGTTCACATGCACTCCAGCTTGATTGGTCAGATCACGCATTCAGCCTTCACAATGAAAGAAGAAAGAGAAAGCCGCGCAGAAGCCCTGGAAATGTTGGAATTCGTTGGCTTGCGTAGATCTGATGCCGAAACCTACGCCAAAAACCTGCCCTACGGCCTGCAGCGCCGCTTGGAAATTGCACGCGCGCTGGCAACAAAACCAAAATTGCTGCTGCTCGACGAACCTACTGCTGGAATGAACCCCAATGAGACTCAGGATTTGACCAACTTCATCAAACGCCTGCGCAGTGAATTGGGTCTGTCCATTCTGCTGATCGAACATCATATGCGTGTGGTCATGAGCATCTCAGATCGCGTTTCCGTTCTGGATCATGGCGAGAAAATCGCAGAAGGTGTCCCCGCGGAAGTCCAGAGCAACACCCAGGTGATCGAAGCTTACCTGGGCAAAGGCAACGCTTCCAAACATAATACTTGAGGACAGGTGCTTCATGCTTGAGTTAATAGATGTACATACTTACTACGGTAATATTCATGCCTTAAAGGGTATCTCACTAAAAGTTGACGACGGTGAAATCGTAACCCTGATTGGCTCGAATGGCGCCGGCAAGACGACCACCCTGCGAACGATCCAGGGCCTTTTGAAACCACGCAGCGGCTCCATTAAACTGGATGACCTGGAACTGCACAAGCTTCCTTCTCACATGGTTGCGACACATGGGATTGCTCAAAGCCCGGAAGGCCGTATGATTTTTCCACGTATGAGTGTGATGGAAAATCTGGAAATGGGAGCTTATGCTCGTGCTGATAAAGACGGGATTCAGCAGGATTTGGAACGCGTGCTGACCCTGTTTCCCCGGCTGAAAGAACGCATCAAACAAAAAGGCGGCACACTCTCTGGCGGTGAACAGCAGATGCTGGCCATGGCAAGAGCACTGATGGCTCGTCCACGCATCCTGCTGTTGGATGAACCTTCCATGGGTCTGGCACCCATCCTGGTGGATTTGATCTTTGATACCATCGTTTCGATCAACAAAGAAGGCACGACCATTCTTCTGGTTGAACAAAATGCGCTTATGGCGCTTTCCATCGCCCATCGTGGGTATGTGCTGCAAACAGGCGAAATCATCCTGAGCGATACGGCTGAAAACCTCAAGAACAATGACGAGGTCCAGAAAAGTTACCTGGGCGTCGAATAACCAGTCTTCACTATTCTGGTTTCGAATAAAAGTAAAGCGCAGAGGAGCGCATCCTCTGCGCTTTACTTTATAAAACATCCATACTCACCATTCTTTCATACGCTATATACTGTAAATAATGAAAATGGAATTCCCAACAAGAAAGTATTTACACCCCGGCATCCAGGCACTAGTCTAACCATCACACCCATTGCAACCAAAAGCACCAAAATCGATGACTGCTCCGCGCAGCGAGCCAGGCTGGACAGAGTTGCCTGCCCAATAAAATATTCGGCACCATTATAAAATATTCTTCTGAGGTAGCCATGCCATCTGCTGAGATAATCACGATCGGAACTGAAATCCTGTTAGGTGAAATTGTAGATACAAATTCTGCATTTCTAGCGCGACGACTGCGAGACCTAAACGTGGATGTGTTTCGCACATCCACTATCGGGGATAACACTCTACGCATCGCCAATATAATCAGGGAAACACTGGCACGCACCCAGGTTATCATTACAACCGGCGGGCTAGGCCCAACAGTTGATGACCCCACCCGCGAAGCCGTAGCCCTGGCTTTTGAGACTGAATTAGAGTATAGACCAGAGCTCTGGGAACAAATAGTTGAACGTATGAGCCGGTTTGGAAGGATCCCTACTGAAAATCAGAAACGGCAGGCATACATCCCCAAGGGAGCTATCGCAGTTAACAATGCTGTCGGCACCGCCCCGGCGTTTATTTTTGAGCAAGGTGATAAATGCGTCATCTCTCTGCCGGGGGTACCGCCGGAAATGGAATACCTGGCCGAAAACGAAGTCTTTCCGTATTTACAAAAACGTTACAACCTGCAAGGGTTGATCAAAGCGCGTGTTCTGCACACAGCTGGGATGGGCGAAGGCGCAATTGACGAACAAATCGGCGAATTAGAGCTTCTCACCAACCCCACGGTTGGGCTGGCAGCGCATTACGGCAGGGTCGATATTCGCATCACCGCCAAAGCAAACACCAGCACTAGCGCCGATGAACTAATTGCCGGGGTGGAGCAAACCATCCGGCAGAAATTGGGGCGTATTATCTATGGCGCAGACGAGGAAACTTTGGAAGGTGTGGCTTTGGCGCTATTGGAAAATAAAAACTGGGGTCTGGTGGTTTTGGAAGTCAACACGGGCGGCGAATTAACTCGCATGCTTGCGGCTGCAGGCTCACAAACCTTTACCAGCGGAAAAATCCTTCCTAACCTGCCAGAAGGTCTAAGTCTTTCCAAACTACTTGCTGACGAGATGAAAAAACACCAGGCCGGGGTCGGTCTGGCGCTGTCAGCCAGACCAGCCACTGGAAAATCTGAAATTGACCTGCTGCTGGTTACACCTGATACCCAAAAAGCTAAAACCCGCGGCTATGGCGGTCATCCCAAAAATATTCCCACCTGGGGAGCTAATTCGGCACTGGACTTGATAAGAACCACAATTTTATGAAAAACAAGCGTTTGAACAGCCTTGTATCGGGCATTTGGATAGCCAATCTGACTGTTTGCCTGCTGGTGGCTGGTCTGTATGCCTGGTTCCAGGCTCGTCCTGATGCTGAAACAGTCCTTCTTCCAAAGGCCTTATTGAGTTCAGTCAATAATTCAGCGACTAGGCCGGCGCACGCTTCCATCACTCCCGTGCCACCACCCACTCGCCGAGCGACCATCACCCCCTGGCCCACTCCCATTCCAGGACCCAGCATCACGCCGATGGCAAACCCTCCATCAAACCGCCTGGTAATCGGTTACACAATCGAGAGACGACCACAGGAGGTCTTTCGATTTGGGCAAGGTTCCGTTAATAAATTGGTCGTGGCGGGCATCCATGGAGGCTCTGAATGGAACACGATTGAACTGGCTGACCAATTGATCACTTATTTTAGCGACAACCAGACCCGCATTCCAGCAAACACGACACTCTACATCTTGCGAGACCTGAATCCGGATGGGACTGCCCGTGCTCATGGGGTGGACGGACGCGTAAACGCCAATGGTGTCGATCTAAATCATAATTGGCCTTATCGTTGGAAAGCGGATTGGCCCCGGGATGGCTGCTGGATATGGCGAAAAGTAACAGGCGGAATTTCGGCTGGATCTGAGCCTGAAGTTCAAAATGTCATCAAGTTTATTGACAAAATTAAACCGGTAGCACTGATCAGTTATCACAGCGCAGCCCTCGGAATTTTTCCTGGCGGTAAACCCGATTTTGCTCCGTCAATCAACCTGGCGGCAACCGTTGCTGAGGTAAGCAGCTATCCATATCCGCCAATCGAGACTGGGTGCGATTATTCAGGCAACCTGACAGATTGGGCCGCCAATACACGCCAGATCCCGTCTGTGGATATCGAACTGACAAATCACGCCGATACAGATTTTGATCAGAACTTGAAAGTGCTACAAGCCTTTTTGGCATGGAATAAATAGTTTCTAATATCTATTTGACAACGTAAGATTAAACATCTGTTCTATGAACTGGTGGAATTACTCACGAGGTTCCAGGTTTGGATTTTTACCATTACAACCATAGACAGTAAAAATTTGCTAATCGATGGGCTTCCCGCCTGGTAAACCTTTGATTGACACACGCAGCGGTCCGCGCTGCAAAAAACAGCCGGGCCATCTTCGGCCTGATCAGATGTAGCTACCGTTTTCATTGTAATGATTCTGCAATCTATAGGTCATGCTTCTGTCATGAATCAATATCCTTTCACATGATAAAAATAGTCAGATAAACAACTGTACGAAAAAAAGATTTATCGGCTTACCACCTGAAAGGATTAATATGCTTCCACTGAAACCATACATGCACATGTACAAAGAATTTGGCCTGATCCCTCAAACTCAGGAAAAGCCACAGGTACCATATACCGTCCAAACTTTTGTTGTGTATGCTTTGCTGGTGCCATTACTCCGAAAAAACCCGGAATGCACTGCGTTAACAGTAAGACGCAAACACGGCATATTCTCGATGAATATTAAAGGCTCCACCAATAGAAAATAATAATTCTAAAAAGGCCTGATTTCCCTTGGGGAAATCAGGCCTTTTTATTTTAATTAAACATCAATAAAGTTTTCCAAAATCGCTCTAAAAACAATGGCAATGGTTATTTTGTGGTTTTTATTGCATATACAAACCAGCGTAGCGCGAAATGACGACTTGCGGGGCAAACGGATCCGGCTTGACATTATTGTCAGACAAGTACATAATAATACAAATTCTTTTTGGTCTGCATTCACGTTCTCATACGCGCACATATTTATTAAGGAGAAAGAATGACACAATCTGCTGACATCTTGCTTTTCAATGCTCACGTATTAACCATGGACGATAACATGACCCAATACCGACCCGGTGCTGTGGTCGTCAAGGGCGACTCCATATTGGCCGTAGGCTTTGAAACAGAGATAAAAGCACAATATACTGCCACAGAAATGATCGATTGTGGCGGAAAAATCTTGATGCCCGGATTGGTCAACGCCCATACCCACGTCCCCATGACACTCTTACGAGGGTTGGCAGATGATCTACGCCTGGATGTATGGCTGATGGGTTATATGATGCCCGTTGAGCGAGAATTCGTCTCCCCAGATTTTTGCCGCTTGGGCAGCCTGATCGCCTGCGCGGAATTTATCAAGGGCGGCGTGACCAGTTTTGCAGATATGTATTATTTTGAAGAAGACGTGGCCCGAGCCACCCAAGAAGCCGGGCTGCGGGCAGTCCTGAGCCAATCGGTAATGAAATTTCCGACACCAGATGCGAAATCCTATGAAGATTCGTTAGCCCTGGCCCGAGATTTTATTATGCGCTGGAAAGGCCACCCGCTGATTGTGCCTTCTGTGGCACCACATGCCGTTTATACCTGTACACCAGAAATTTTAAAAGCCACTGCACAACTGGCGGTTGAATTCGATGTTCCATTGCATACCCACATCTCCGAAACTGCCTTCGAAGTTGAAAATATGCGCAACGAGAACAACATGCCAGTTGTGCCGTATGTTAAGAAACAGGGTTTATTCGATGCCAAAGTTCTGGCAGCGCATTGCGTGCATATTGACGATGGCGAAATTCGTACGCTGCAACATTACAATGCTGGTGTCTCGCATAACCCATCATCGAATCTGAAATTGGCTTCCGGCTTTGCCCCAGTCAGTAAAATGCTCGAAGTTGGTCTAAACGTCGGCATCGGCACAGATGGACCCGCATCGAACAACGATCTGGACATGTTTGAAGAAGTTCGCCTGGCAGCATTTGTGGCCAAAGCCGTCAGCAACGACCCTACCGCGCTGCCGGCTCCGCAGGCACTTTCGATGGCCACTCGCCTCGGCGCGCGCGCGATGCACATTGGCGATGTCACCGGTACACTCGAACCAGGCAAGCGCGCTGATCTGATCCTGGTGGATACATCTCCTTTGCATAACTCTCCACGCTTTGAACGAGATTCGAACAACGCCTATGCGCAAATTGTTTACGCATCCAAATCCACGGACGTCAACGATGTGATGGTCAATGGGAAATGGTTAATGCGCGACCGTAAACTACTTACCATCAATGAAGCCGATCTGTTGCAGCAAGCAGCCAGCTATGCCAAACGCATCGACAGTTTCTTGATGGCCCGTGAACAATCGGTGCTATCGAAGCTAATCGCCCTGGGTGGTTCCATCGAGGAGGAAAGCTTCGAAGTCCAGATTAAAGTCAAGGTCAATAACCCGGTTGCGATTCAAAAAGCCATTAAATCGCCGAAGATGGAAGTCCTCTATCAGAAACACTATCGCCAATACGATAATTACTTCACATTTGAATCATCAAACCAGGGGCGTCTACGCTATCGAGAGGATGATTTCATCGATGAAAAAGGCAAGGTCGTCAATGTTCGCGCCCGCCTGACGTTAATCGGCCAGACTCTGGAAGACGATTTTGAAGAGGACGTATTACTGTCGCGTTCCCGTTACCTGGCACCGGCCAGCCAGACATTACGTTTCTATCGTGAATACTTCAAACCAGCCGGAGAAAAAATGATCGAAAAAGATCGGCTGCGCTGGCATGTACGCTACCAGGGTGAGGAATTCTACATTAACCTTGATACCGTAGAACGACCCGATCTGGGCTTCTTCCTGGAGATCAAAAGCCGCACCTGGAGCCGTACTGACGCAGAGCGAAAAGCTCACCTGGCCGCAGAACTTGTTGCTTACCTGGGCGCATCTGCTGGAGAACACATTACAAGCGATTACTTTAGCTTAATTTCCTAAGGTTACGCAACCGATCACAAAATTAACAGAAAACCTGCCCACCACTTTGAATGAAAATCAAAGCGGCGGGCAGGTTTCGTTCACTTCAATTCAGATTTTTAATTACAAATTGACAAATGGTTGCAAGCACAACCGGGTCTCCCAGGGTAATCCATAGTTTTCCTAAAAAGCTGATAACGAATATGGTTGCTTAGGGACAACCGTTTTCCAGGTGCTGCTCAAAGGTTTCAGAAAAATTGTGCAAGCCAGATCCATCGCAGCGCGCGCGAAAATAGTAATAAGGCGTTTGGGCCGGATACGCGACTGCCTGCAAGGCGCTCAGCGCAGGGTTGCTGATGGGGCCTGGTGGCAGACCAGGGATCTGGTATGTATTGTACGGAGAACTTACCGCAAGATCATCAGAAGAAAGCGGCGCTTTCCACCAAGTATTTAAATCCGCATTAAACCCTAGTGCATATTGGATGGTGGGATCAGTCTCCAGGCGCATGCCGGCAGCCAGGCGATTCAAAAATACCGATGCGATCGTAGGTTGTTCTTCGGGCACTACCGCCTCACGCTGAATGATGGAGGCCAGGATGACGGCCTGGTATACGTCTAGATTCTGGCGAGCAAAACCCTGTCTCAGATTGGAGGTAAGCGCCAACGCGGCATTATTCATCAAAAGCGGTACCAGCTGTTCAGCCTGGATGGCCCTTGGAAGAATGTATTCACCAGGGAAAAGAAATCCTTCTGCAGTCGATCCAGGCACTAAAAAATCGAAATTTGATGGTGGAGTAACTGCCACCCGTAGAAACTCGTCAGGAGTGATTTCAAAGCCAGATGTGGGCATTGCAGCAGCGACTTCCTCCATCCGCCAGCCGGGTAAAATAACAAATTTCACCTGGCTGGGTGTGGCATCCTGTAATTTTTGGGCAATTTGGATTGGCGGCATGGCCGGGCTGAGTTGAAATTCTCCGGCTTGTAAACCAGTATCCAGACCAGCGTAAACCAGGTAAGCTACAAACGCATCGGCGTTACGAATGATGCCGCTTAATTCCAAACGTCCGGCAACCGTAAGCGCGTCTTCGCCATCCGCAATCGTGAATGGCAAATCAGCAGCGTTTGAGTCTACCGGGCTGGTAACCAGGCCGTCATACCATAAAATCAAGGCCGAATATTGAAAACGCTGGAAATCATTTAACCGGTCAGATATTGGTCCAACCGTACGAACAGCAACGATCGGAACAGCAACATAAATTCCAATCGCAAACCCTGAGATGAGCAGGAATGATACAAAACAGCCCAATGGAAATATGGACCTGGACCGGCGGCGTTTACTTTCAGTTCTCATTAGAATTCACAGGGTGATTATCCAGATAGTCTTGCAATAAAACGGCGGCGGCGACATCATCAAGATGACCAGCGCGCTTTTTCCGGGGGGCTCCGGCTGCAATACGAGCAGCGCGTGCATCCTGGGTTGTCAGGCTTTCATCCCATAATTCGATTGGCAGGTCGGTTTGCTGGCGCAGCATCTCTACAAAATTAATGGCTTGACGACCCGCCTGATTAGGTTCCCCGGCTTCGTCATAGGACACTCCCACAATGATCAGCCCAACCGCCTGTCTGGTGGCCTGCTCGGAAATCTGGGCAGCATCCACCAGCTTGGATACATGACCAATGATTCCAAACGGCCTGGCCAACACACCGGTTTCATCACTCAACGCCAGCCCCAGGTTTTTTTGACCATGATCAACAGCCAGGATTCTCATATTAACCCTTAACAACTATACGAATTGGCAGGGATGGCAACCATGGCCACCACCCAGGAAGGATACTAATTTGGGGGGATTGAACCAGTCCAAACGTGGTGGTGAGTTCCTCACCCGCATTTTTCACGCTTTTTCCCAGGACAATCGAAATCACCCGACTTGCAGCCAGTAACGGTCGCATCTTACGCTCAATTCGCATATGCCAGTAAACCACATCCTGCGTTTGTGTAAACGCAGAAACAGTTTTCAAGTCAATTTGCTGCGAAGTGGCCATATATCCAGCGGGCAAGGACGCATTTAATACGCGTTCAGCCAAAAGGTGTAAATCGGTATACGCTGAATAAGCCATCTTATATTCCACCCGCAACGAGAGAGTCAATTTCTCACCGGGTTTACCATCCGGGGGGTCAAAGATTTCTGACAACACTCGCGTTTGAGCAAATGTGGCCGGGAACATGACATCGCCGGAAGAAATCTGATCAGAAAATCGTGTCTGTGCCTGGCGGCTCAATTCAGACAGCAAACGCTTCCGCAGGTTACCGCGGTCCTGATCAGTCGCCAGAACAACTTCGGACTGTGTTCCCCCGCTGGTTGGTTCTGGGTTGGTGACGGCAAGCTGAAGGCCTTGCGGGCTTTCAAGCAATGTGATTGAACCCGTGCCAACGTTTCCGGAGACTCCTGGCGCAACAGCCAAAACCGGAACCCTGATCGTGGAACCCTTTCCGGGCAGAACATCTGCTCTTTTCGTTGTAACGAAAGGTATCGGGGGATCAGCACGAGTCAGTAATACAGTTCCAGGTGGAACGCGGATGGCAGCCTCACTTAAATTCATAAGCAGGACTTCACCCCGGGCCGTCTTATCCGGCAAAATGGCAATACCGGAAGCAAGTACAGTATCCTGACCATCAACGCTCAGAGTCAAACTACGCTGAGGGACAACACCGGAAATTTGAACACTTTCAATTTCCGGTTCAGAACTAACCGGTATCGTAAGAATCTGGTTCTGGTCTGGAAGAGTGATCTGAATTTCAGCCGAAGGTACGAACACAAGCACAACCGCCAGAACAGCCAACACGCCAATCGCAAAGATAAGCACTCGGCGAATCGGATTGGCGCCAAAAGTAAATAAATCAATGGATGGCAGGTTTCGACGAACCGTACGCAGATCCACGCGCGGGAAACGCCTCGCAGGATGGGATGATCTTCGTTCCAACCAGCGTTTTTTCTGGGCATTTTTAGCATCGGAAAATACAGAAATATTCAGAGCCCGTGCGACAGTGCGAATTTCGCTGTTACGGGTTACAAGACCCAACTCGGCGCCCAAAGATTCGGCATGCCGGCGCAGCAAGGTCAAGTCAAGAGGACGTACTCCCACTTTGCCACGCCGAGGCCAGATCAATAATATCCGCGGCGTTTTAGCCCAACCCATCCGGTCGCGGATTGAGATCATGTCATCGTGAATAAAGAGTTGGATTACCTGAGTTTTCATAACAGGCTGATTATAAACCACCCAGCCATGCGCCGAGCACCCGCACAGAATTTAGCCCAATTGGAATAAACTCTATCACCAGTAAAAAAGTGCTTCTAATTTTCCAAAAATACTTTCATCGGTTCCCAATAATTGTCGATCCAGCCCTGGATGAACTCTTCTTCTGTTCCCGGCGGCAGATTGGTTTGGGTGAAATCCAGGCGGGTGCCAGCGCCAACCGGAGTAAATAAAAAGGTCACAACCGAAAAATGGTCTTCGGGCCAGTCCACAGCCCGCCAGGATTGGACAATTTTCGCATCAGGAACCAGCTCAAGATTCTTGCCCGTGATGTATCCATCATACGCGGAATATTCAGCCCCCATTTCTGCACTGATCAGGGCTACGCTTTTTGTAAAAGCAGAGTGCTTGCCAGAATCCATCAATGCTTCATACACTTCATGCGGGCTGGCCTTGAAAATAACCATCTGCTCAATCAAATTTGACATTCAGTCTCCATCATCTACTATCAATAAAACCCAGTTAGGAATGGCTAAAAAATAACTTACCTGTTTGCCGATGAAAGGATTTATCCTCAGGAAAAAGAGCCAGAGGATACTGCGGTGGAAGCTCCATATTCAGAAACAATAACCGAAAACATGAAGTTCATCTTTTCTCAACT
>JAPLGT010000258.1:0-5138 GCA_026390035.1 Chloroflexota bacterium | reverse complement strand
TGTTTTATCTTGCGGATCAAAACCTTGCAAATGGTTGCGCACCACCAGGTTTGTGACCGGGAGAAATTCACGATGCCCGCAATCTTCACAGCGAATTCTCGGCTTTTCGCAAATCCCCCTGACCCATTCATTTTGACAAACCGGTTGGTAGCCTGTCTTGCCCGTTTTTAGACTTTCAAAGCGCCGGGGATAAACATCATTGCGTCCCCGAAACAGAGTGCGAAAGAGGGCTATCTTCTCATCTTGCGTTGATTGATTATTGTGATTTTGCTTGTGGGTATTATCAGTCACATCTAACGGCTTGTTAAGAACTTCTCTATCACGTTTCAATTCAGCAACTCTCCCCAGTAATACGGATCGCTTGCTTTCCAACTCAATCAATTCCGCTTCAGTTGCACCAATCAAGCGATTTATTTCATCAAGGTTCTTCATAGGATATCTCTCAAGGTGTTCGTTCGATTGATTGAATACAATGGTTTGCCAATTGACCAAAGTTCTTATCGACACATTAATCAACTCGGTTATTATAACCACTACAGAAAATCTCTCGACCAACCATTGATGGCTCCATTCAAATCCAAAATAGATATCTGGAAAGTGTATCTGTATAGTCTTGTGTTATTTTGCAGTATAATTGCAAAATAACACAAGGAGGCAGCCATGACAACTGAATTTATCCCCCGTAGTCTTGGGACAGTTTTGAGAAAAGCTGCAGATGAATTTCCTGCCGTAGTTCTGGTCGGGCCACGCCAATCCGGCAAAACCACACTCTTGAGAAACATTTTTGGTGTTCAATATCAAATCATCTCACTTGAGCCACCGGACGTGCGCCTTGCCGCTCAGTCTGATCCGCGTGGATTTCTAAACCTATATCCAGCGCCAATTGTCTTCGATGAAATCCAGTATGCTCCTGGATTACTACCTTACATAAAAGAAAAAATTGACGCCAATCGAAGCAAAGCTGGACAATTCATCCTGACAGGTTCCCAAAACCTATTATTAATGTCCCAAGTTACCGAAAGTCTGGCTGGACGCGCAGCAGTACTCAAACTGATGCCGCTAACCCTCCGGGAAACCGATCGAATGTCTGAAAAGATCTTCCCCTGGGAAAGTTCTCAATCGTCCATTCTAACTGCCCCAACATCGGGTGAAGTGTGGGAGAAAATTCTTCGAGGTTCTTATCCAGAACTTAGCATTAATCCCACTCGAGATGCGCATTTGTGGCAAGCCAGCTATATTCAAACATATCTTGAGCGGGATGTGAGAAATCTGCGCAACCTGGGGGATCTCACTCAATTCCAGGTTTTCTTGCGAGCCCTGGCAGCGCGAAGTGCCCAAATTCTGAACCTGAGTGAGCTTGCCAGGGATGTAGGCGTTGCGGTCAATACAGCCAAGGACTGGATTTCGATTTTGGAAGCCAGTTTTCAGATTTTTATCCTGCGCCCTTATTACGTCAACATCGGAAAACGCCTGATAAAAGCGCCCAAAGTATATTTTGTGGACACAGGTCTGCTTTGTTATCTGGTTGGTTTGCGTGACGTGTCCCATGCTGCTGCAGGTCCGATGGGTGGGGCATTATTTGAGAACCTTGTGGTTTCAGACTTATATAAAACCTATCTCCATCGCGGAGAAGAACCAGCATTATATTATTGGCGAACTGTTGCCGGCTCAGAAGTGGATTTGGTGATCGATACACAGTCCGGATTAATTCCAATCGAAATCAAACTATCCGAAACACCACGCCCGGAAATGGCAAAGGAAATCCGTGCCTTTCAACAAGATTTCAAGGAAAAATCCTTACCAGGATATGTAATATACCCAGGCAATATGGTTTTGCCGCTTGGGCAAGGTGTTTCGTCCCTACCGTTAAGTAATTTATAGCTATTGTTTGAAGGCTCCCTTTCAAGTACTATTTTGACCATTTAAGAAGCGGTTTTTCCGCGCCCGGACACTGTACATCGGTAAAATATATGTTTGGAGACCGCAAAAAGTAGCTTTGCACGCAATACAGTGTTGCGTTTTGTGACAAGAAAATTAAAATTAGGATACCTACAATGAACAAAAAAGGTAAACATGCTCGCACTGACTCGATTATCCTTCCCCGGCGACTTCGTGAAGGCTTGTATGATGCCGATGTCCTTCTCACTCAGGATAAACCACAGCAAGCTTTGGAGCTTTTGCAAGAACTGGACCAAAAGTTTCCGCGCCAACCTGATCTTCTTGGCTTAATGGTCAACGCCTATTTGGATGTCGGTGATCAACATGGATATCTGCTCGCCATCCACAAACTACATGAATTGACACCCAATCAAGCGGAGGCCAAACTCGGGTTGGCTGGCGCATATCTCGCAAATGGATTCATTGCCCTTGCTTTGCAAACGTTTCGTCAATACACCAAACGCTGGCCAAACAGTGAGCGTACTGGGGAAATCCAAAAAACTATTCAACAATTGGAGAAAGCCCTTACGGGATTTCTCAGTGAAATCGGCTTTTCATTGGATATAGATCTGGACTTTGCCAGCAAACATGAAGAATTGCGGCTAGAAATGGAACAAGGGAATTACAATCGCTGCCGGCAACTGGCAAAATTCCTATTCCAAAAGCGCCCTAACTTTGTCCCGGCATTAAACACTCTAAGTTTGATCGAATGGCTGGATGGCAATCTGCCAGGAGCCATAGAACTAAGTCACAAAGTGCTGGAAAATGAACCCGATAATGTCCACGCACTATCAAATTTAACTCGCTTCTTTTTTATGCTGGGAAGGAAAGATGAAGCCATTACTTTTGCAAAACGGTTATCAGAATCTGACGCTAGCGCTGCTGATCGATGGCTTAAAAAGGCAGAGGCCCTCAGCTTTATTGGCGATAACGATGGCGTGTTATCTATTCTCGAACAAGCCAAACATGCCAAAGAGCAGGATACATTTACCGACATAATGTGGCATTTGTGCGCAGTTGCAGAATACAGGAATGGGAATTTCACCAAAGCACGAAGATACTGGCAAAAAAGCGCTCAAGCATCATCCAATTCAACGTTGGCAATTACAAACTTAGAAGAGCTGATGAAACCATTATACGAACGAGTTTGCCCCCAGGTCTTTCCGCTGGATTCCTGGATTTCTCGCAAAACAATTGTGGCCATGGCGTCTGAAGTTGAGCGAGCGTCACGGCACAAGATCAACTATGTTTTTCATGAGAAAGTAAATGTATTTCTCGATAGCCACCCAGAGTTGATCCAATTCGTTCCGGAAGCGCTCTCATCAGGTGACGTCAAGTGCAGGGAGCTGGCTTTGCAACTGGCCGATATGTCTGCCCACCCAAAAATTCTTTTATCCTTGAAAGAATTCGTGCTTAGTCAAAATGGCCCGGATGCTTTGCGATTGGAAGGTTCGCAAATTCTTTCAAGGTACAATATTTTTCACTCGGGTGAGATGATTCGTTTGTGGCTGAAAGGATCGTGGGCTGAGATTATGATGATCGGTTTCCAAATCTCACGCGATGCAGAACCTTCAACTTTAAAACAATCGACATTACGTTTGATGGAAAAGGCAATTAATGCCTTCCATGCAAATAATGCTCCAGAAGCAGAAGTTCACCTACGCAAAGCCCTCGAAATCCAGGGGGATGACCCTGGTCTACTCAATAACCTGGCAATGGCCCTCCAAATGCAGGGTAAACAGGCAGAATCGGACTCAATCGCCGATCAAATCCCTACTCGTTTTCCAGACTATTTCTTTGGACAGGTTATTACCGTTCGGAGAGCTTTGAAAGCGAAACAACTCGAAAAGGCAAAAATCACCTTGGATAAAATGATGACAAAGCCAGAATTACATGTCACTGAATTCAGCGCGTTATGTGCCTGTCAGATCGATTTTTTCCTGGCCAATGAAAAACCGGAAGGTGCTATTTCATGGTATGAAATGTGGGAACAAGGGTATCCGGATGACACTAACCGAGAAAATTATCAGACAACCATGACTATGATCCGTGCGTTTTCCAAACTCGCAAAAGGGTTTACCGGGCGCGGGCGCAAAGAGAAAGCGACCAATTCGAAGAACGATTGAGTCCGTAAAATCATTAAACAATCCCAAGAACCTTGCCCAGTGTCAAGCAGCGACTAAGAAAATCCCCGAGGCATAAAGGATTACCACCTTCTACGTAATCCGGTTCTTCAATTCCCGTAGATGAGCAAGCACCTCAGTCGGATTCATATCAAACTCACGCGGGCAGGATAATGAAATTTCTGTAATTCGCTCGAGCAACTGGAATTCCACGATATTTTTCTGGACGAGAAAAACGAGATCATCAAATTCCGTATCAAAACCACGGTCCAGTTTGCTCAAGGCTATACTATACGGATCGGCAACAAACACTTCGAGATTCCCAAATTGGCCAATGCGTATGGTTCTCTCCTCGCTACCATCAGGCAATGGAATGAAACGCTCGATGGCAACAGGCTCCATATAAATTTTCTATTCTTTCGCAATCTGCAAAATGGTCTTATGCAATTCACTTGGAGAAATGTCATCACCAACAAAGTCGATGTCGACCATCAGGCGCGGGCTTCCCAGCAAAACCAGGGCTCCACCTCCCACCAGGTACAAACGAGACAATGGGGAACTCTCCCTCCCAATAATTGCAAGATGGATTGAATTTTTGTGTTATCCATCGCTTATCCCCGCTGCAACTCCAGGCCTTTAATCCAAACTCGTAATGCATGCTGGTAAGTACCAAACCAATTCACCTGGGAATTGCTCAATTCTTGATGACGCAGCCCCAGAGAGCGCAATCTTTCTTCAAAGTCAGCAGTTATTTCCAAACCAAGTCCGCTAGAAAAATAATCCGGCAAAGACGGCTTCGACCCGATTAATGCATCCAATTGGTGTTGATGCTGCTTCTGAAGCAAAACCGCTGCAGTGTAATAGCATTGAAGGGTGACCCGAGTAATCGGCCCTAGTTTTTTGCTCACAGATGGAACATAGTCAGAGAATTCTGGATGTTCAAGAAACAATGGAATCAGCGATAATCTCAAGCGGGCTTCAGGGCTTTTTGCCAAAGCAGCAATCAGGCTGACTGGTTTTTTATATAAAGATCCTTGCCCAAGATTCTCCCCCATAATGAAATCTACGCCCAATACA
>JAPLGT010000180.1:0-5893 GCA_026390035.1 Chloroflexota bacterium | reverse complement strand
CGATTCTGACGATAATTGAAACCAACAGGCAAGTCTTTCCAAATGGTTATGACAGAGGAAAGTAGATTGGTGGAAGTTGCCAGAGATGCGCAAGACCTGCTGAGACTTGTGCTCAACCCAACCCAGTCGAAGTTCCCTCTCGAGCCGCTTGAGTGAACAACGTTTTATTAAGTAGTTCAAGCCGCCCTCCCGGCGTTACCAGGGAAGCCGATGTCGGTCGGCATTAAGTGGGCCAGATCATGGTCAAGTTGGGTGGTACCGCGGGAATTTACTCCCGTCCCAGTGTGGACGGGAGTTTTGTATTTGCCACAAGACACAGGAAGCACCGTTTTACCCGGTGTATTCCCTGGTGAGATGGACAAGATCACTGCACGGGAGATTTTTGGAGGTCACAATGCTCGATAAATTGAACGAAATCGAAAAAGCAGCGCTTGCATCGCTGTCAGCCATCAACGACGAAGCTGGGCTCGAAGCCTGGCGGGTGGCCAACATCGGACGCAGCTCTGCAGTTATGAATGTTTTCAGCCAGATGGGTGGTCTTTCCAAGGAAGAGCGCCCGCTGGTGGGTCAGCGTGCCAATCAGGTTAAAGTAGCCCTGGAGACTGCATTTGCCGCTCGCGCTGAAGTGGTCAAAGCCACTGCTCTTTCCAAATCACTGCAAGAAGAGCAGCTCGATGTTACTCTGCCTGGCCGTTCGGCCCAGCACGGTGGTCTTCATCCCGCTACTGTAACCTTGCGCCGCATTCTGGGCATTCTGGCCGAGATGGGCTTTCAGGTCTATACCTCGCGAGATATTGAAACTGACGAGATGAATTTTCAGGCCCTGAACTTTCCTCTGCACCACCCGGCGCGCGAAATGCAGGATTCCTTTTACGTCGATGCTGGTGAGCGTGGCGATAACCCGCTCCTGCTCCGCACACATACCTCACCAGGTCAGATCCGCGCCATGCGCGAATTCTCAGCTGCCGATCCCGAGAACCCGCCATCCATCCGTATCGCCCTGCCAGGCATGTGTTATCGTTACGAGCAGATTACAGCCCGTTCTGAAGTACAGTTTTACCAGGTCGAAGGGCTAGCCGTTGGCGAGAACATCACTTATGGTGACCTGAAAGGCACCCTGGCTGATTTCGCCCGGCGTATGTTCGGACCGCAGGCCAAAGTGCGTTTCCGGGCATCATATTTCCCCTTCACCGAACCTTCGGCGGAAGTGGATGTTGAATGCTTTGTGTGCGGGGGCAAAGGCTGCGCAGTCTGCAAGAACTCGGGCTGGCTCGAGATACTGGGCTGTGGAATGGTGCACCCGGTTGTCCTGCAAAACGGCGGCTACGATCCGCGCCGCTATACCGGCTTTGCCTTCGGTATGGGCCCACAACGTCAGACCATGCTGCTTCACCGCATGAATGATATTCGCTATTTCTGGGGAAACGATGTTCGTTTCCTTGAACAATTCTAGGAGGCCTGTATGAAGGTACCCATTTCATGGCTGAAGGATTACGTTGAGATCAATCTCCCGATCGAAGAACTTGCCCGCTTGCTGACCGTCTCAGGTCTGGAAGTGGAAGAGATTCATTATGTCGGGTTGGAACTTCCCAAAGAGAATAAGTATGGCTTCAAGATCAATGGTATCGCCTGGGATAAAGAAAAGATCGTCGTGGCCGAAATCCGCGAGGTCAATCAGCACCCCAATGCCGATCGTCTGACTCTCTGCAGCCTGTTTGATGGCCAACAGGAACATATTGTTCTGACCGGCGCGCCCAACCTCTACCCGTTTATGGGCCTGGGCAAACTGCCCAAACCGATTAAAGTCGCTTATGCCAGGGAAGGCGCAACCATTTATGATGGTCACGCCGATGGACTGGTTCTGACTACCCTAAAACGCGCCAAGATTCGCGGCATCGATTCTTACTCGATGGTCTGCTCTGAGAAAGAACTGGGCATATCCATCGAACACGAGGGTGTCATCTTTCTGGATGATGACGCGCCTGTGGGCGCTGGATTGGCAGATTACATTGGTGATGCCGTCTTGGAAGTCAGTATTTTGCCTAATAACGCCCGCAATGCCAACATCCTTGGAATTGCCCGCGAGGTAGCCGCCCTCACCGGTTTGCCGCTCAAAAAACAATCGTATGAACTGCCTGAGTCGGGTGAGTCGCTTGAAAACAAGGTTGCCATCGAGATCCGTGATCCGCAGCTTAATCCGCGCTTCACCCTTGGGTTGATCCGTAACGTCGAAATCAAGGAAAGTCCCTATTGGGTGCAGTTGCGTCTGCGTCTGGCCGGGATGCGCCCGATCAGCAACATTGTCGACGCCACAAACTACACGATGCTCGAGATCGGCCAGCCTCTGCATGCCTTTGATTACGATGTTCTCAAAGCTCGTGCAGGCAGCCAGCCGGTCAAGATCATTACCCGCGCCGCCGGTCAGGGTGAAAAGCTGACCACACTTGATAATGCCGAACGCAGCCTGAACCCATCCAATGTGCTTGTCTGCGATGAAAAAGGTGCTCTCTCCATGGCGGGTGTCATGGGCGGCCAGGAAAGCGAAATCCACGATGCTTCCAAAGCCGTGCAGAATGACCATGCTGCCCGTACCCAGAGCACAACCAGCATACTGCTCGAGGCAGCCGCCTGGAACTTCATCAATATTCGTAAAACAGCCAACGCCCACAATCTGCATTCCGAAGCGGCCTACCGCTTCTCACGCGGCGTTCACCCGGCCCTGACGATCGAAGGCCTCAAGCGCTGCCTGTACTGGATGGCCCAGTGGAGCGGTGGCCAGGTTGCCCCGGGCATCATTGATAACTACCCGCTGCCGCCCATTGACCCGCAAATTGAGATCAGCGAAAAAGACGTTAAGCGCGCCCTCGGCATCAGCCTGACCGCTGCCGAAATTGTCGAAATGCTGACCCGTCTGGAATTCAAATGCAGTATTCAAGGCCAGTCTATCTTTGTCCAAACCCCACCTTTCCGTACTGATATTGGCGAAGGCGTGGTTGGCGTGGCAGACATCATGGAAGAAGTCGCACGCCTGTACGGCATCGATCGTATCCCCGAAACCCGCATGGCTGATCCGCTTCCCCCCCAGCGTGGTAACCAATCGCTGGAGCGCGAGGATCGTGTGCGTGACATTCTCGTTGGCCTCGGCCTGCAGGAAGTTATCACGCATCGTATGAGTGCCCCGGAAATTGAAAGCCGGCTCCTGCCTGGGTCTGCTGCTAGTGCACCAATTGAATATGTGAAACTGGCTAACCCCATCACCCCCGAAAAACGGGTCATGCGTCGCAGCGTCCTGGCCAGTATCTTGAACGTGGTCGAACGCAATGCCCGTCTTTCTGATAGCCTGGCCATGTTCGAGATCGGACCAGTCTTCATCCCGCAAGGCAGCGATCTGCCGCTCGAGCCCCGACGCCTCTCCATCGCCCTCACCGGTCGCCGCTACGCCCAGGCCTGGGATACCAAGCTGGGAGTCAAACTCGATTTTTACGATCTGAAAGGCATTGTCGAAGCCTTGATGTCTGCACTGCACCTGGATGTCAGCTACGTTTCTGCCGATCACCCGGCTTTCCATCCAGGAAAATGTGCATCGGTCCTGATCGGCAAAACCGCCCTGGGCGTTTTTGGCGAACTGCACCCACTCGTGCAGGAGAACTACGGTTTCGGCGCTCCGGTTGTGGCTGCAGATTTTGACCTTGAATCGGTCATGGCTATCATGAAAACCGCATTCGATCTGAAATCTGTCAGCGAATTTCCGCCTATCTTGGAAGATATCGCAGTTATTGTCGATGAAGGTCTGCCCGCCGACCGTGTCGAAGCTCTTATCCGTCAGACCGGTGGCAAACTGCTCGCCTCTGTGCGTCTGTTCGACGTCTTCCGTTCCGAACAGATTGGCGCTGGCAGAAAATCGCTCGCCTATTCCCTGGTCTATCAATCTCCGGACGGCACCCTTACAGACAAGGAAGCCAGCCAGATACGCTACCGCATCATCCAGCGTCTCGACCGTGAACTTGGCGCAAAACTGCGCAGCTGACCAGTACAAAAAAAATCGAACCCCGCTCACCTTTCAGAGCAGGCGCCTAAAAAACGCCTGCGCTGTTTTTTGTGCGCCGAGCATGGGGATTGACTGGTAAGTAAAAGACTTTTGTGGAGACCGAAGGTGGATTGCGCTAATCATTGGCAGACGGTAAGGGCGTTGCCGCGAGGCAGGGTCTGGATGAAGGCGGAAGCAAATCTGTCCACGTGATCATCTCAAAAAAACGCCCCAGAGATCATTTAGCTCTGGTTAAGAACTTCTTATTCTCCCGCTATATTTTATTTGTACGCTTTCTGTTGACTTTTGGTGGGAGATGATCGGGGTGAGGGCAGGTCACAACTGAAAAGCAAGAAATTTATTATGATCTATCGTATCTCCGAAAATCTGCACCACACTCAAACCAAAGTTACCTGTTGCATAGTAATCAGTCTTGGTGGATAATAATCACAAATGTGGTTCAAAAAGCGAGGCGAAAATGCGCAATAAGCGAATACCCCTATCCATCCTGGCCATTTGGTTGGCAATTGTGAGTTGCAATCTACCTCAAAGCTCTGCAACACAAGTTGGCGTGAGTGCGGAAGATCTTGCTCTCACGGTGACTGCGCTCTCAGCACCTGGAGCGTCAGGCGCTCCGGCAACTAAAGCGCCTGTTGCCGCCAGTACTGTTGAGCTGTCGCCCACGTCTGCCGTGGTTGTGCCCACCTTGACCGTGGAAGCTTCTGCTACTCTTGTTCCTTCGCCCACGGCATGCGTCCCGGTTGTAGTGGCGAATTCGCCCGTCAATGTTCGTTCAGGACCAGGTACAGTGTATCCAACGTTTGGCGCGCTGGCTCAGAACAGCAGTGCCCTTATTGCCGGGAAAAGCGCGGATGGGACCTGGTGGTATATCCAGTTCGTGGGTGGAACTGGTGGATATGGCTGGGTGTTCGGGGGTGTTGTGAGCGCATCCTGCGTACCCGCGACCCTGGCTGTCATCGTGGCACCACCCACCCCTCTGCCACCCAGTGGCACTTGTAAAGATGGTTACGTTTTCAGATTGGCTCGTTCGGCCGACAAGGTGTGTGTGCCGCTGGCATCCAAGGCACAGGCTGATGCCGATAATGCCGCCGCTGATTCACGTAAGATCATTAATGTCTTCGGCCCCGATGCCTGTGCGGCGGGGTATGTCTGGCGGGAAGCCTTTTCAGGTGACCATGTTTGTGTGACTGCCGCTGTACGTAGTCAGGCAGCTGCTGATAATGCCGCCGCTGCCTCCCGTTGGGTGGTTGGGCCATATGGTCCGCATACATGTCTGACTGGTTTTATCTGGCGTGAAGCGGCTGCTGGTGATGACGTTTGTGTTGAGGCTTCGGTTCGCGCTCAAATACAATCTGATAATGCTGCCGCCAGTTCTCGTTTGGCCATTGCTGCGGATGGCGCGGATGCCTGCATCTCTGGATATGTTTGGAGGGAAGCTTTCTCGGGTGACCATGTTTGTGTGACCGCTGCTGTGCGTAGTCAGACAGCTGCTGACAATGCCGCTGCCTCAAGTCATACATGGCCCTAAGAGTCTGCTGAAAAAGTGGTTGCATCTGAGCCCTCCTCAGCAGGGAGAAAATCGGGTAAAAATAAGGCAATCCAACCGCCAGGAGTGCCACCATGCTCGGAAAACGCAAAGCTCAAGCCAGCCTATTTGATGCAATTGGACTACCACACCGTGTTCCCGCCGACTCGTTCTATGGGCGAATGGGCAGATTGAACGGCAAGCTATTGCGCGATGATGATCTGAAAGAGATGTACACGTTAGACAACGGACGACCAAGCTTGCCGCCATCCATGATGTCTGGAGTGTTACTGCTCGAATTTCACGATGATGTTTCGGAT
>JAPLGT010000106.1:0-39457 GCA_026390035.1 Chloroflexota bacterium | reverse complement strand
GGTTTGCCCCGCCAGTGGAGTTTTTGTGCCCGCTCTTGCAAGCTCTTATTCTTGACACTCAACCATCCTGGTCCTGCTGCTCGGGCGATTGAAAATCGATGGTTTGCCCCGCCAGTGGAGTTTTTGTGCCCGCTCTTGCAAGCTCTTATTCTTGACACTCAACCATCCTGATTCTGCTGCCCGGGCGATTGAAAATCGATGGTTTGCCCCGCCAGTGGAGTTTTTGTGCCCGCTCCTGGCACAAAACTCCACAAAAAAAACTTTCACCCCCTTCCCGTTTTTCGGGAAGGGGGCCGGGGGGATAGGTTATCGCCTTTCAGGGATTAGACAGCACCCTGTTACGACCGGATGCTTTGGCCCTCAGCAAAGCCTGATCGGCACGATCGATCAGGCTGGCCAGGCCAGTATCATCTGGTCGCAGCCTGGTCACCCCGGCACTGATGGTAATCTGAAATGTTTCGCTCTCTGAGATTGATATCAGTGCGTTGCTAACCTGCTGCCAAATGCGCATCGCAATCGCCTGGCCGGTTTCCAGATCAGTATTCGGCAGTAAAATCACAAATTCCTCACCCCCATACCGGCAGCACAAATCGCCTACACGAATGGAAGAGTTCAGCACACTGCTTATCTGTATTAAAGCCTTGTCGCCAATCAGGTGACCGTAAAGATCATTGACCTTTTTGAAAAAATCAACATCCAGCATGATCAACGCCAGTGGCAGGTTGTTGCTCAGTGCGCTGGTTAATAAAGCAAGACCTGCCTGCATAAAATAGCGACGGTTGAACAACCCGGTCAGAGGATCGGTTGCAGCTTGATATTCCAGTTCGACATGCCGCTGTTTACCCTGCTCAAGTTCCTGAACAAGCAGCGAATTGTTCAAACGCAGGATCTCGGCATCTTTTTGAGCACTTGTAATTTTATGCATGCTCAGTATGTTAAGCATGCGCCGCATGGCATCCTGATTGAAGATCTTTTCCTTAAGAATATGAAACTGGCGAAAATGTTCGAACGCTTTTGGGTAATCACCCAGCCGCTCATAATAATTGGCAAGCTGTTCATGACAGGCGTAAATATAACGGAAGCCGTCATGGCGTTGAGACACTTCCAGAGCCTGGTGCAGGTACTGGCCCACCTGCGGGCTAAGCTGGCCTGCTTCCAACAAAACACTGCCCAGATGCAGGAAATTCTCAACAGAATAGAGCGTATTATGTTCGGATTTCGTCAGATCAATGGCTTGCAGAAAATATTCGGCTGACAGATCCAGCCGGCCCTGTCGCTGGTACACTAACCCGAGCGTATCCAGAATGGCAGCTTCGCGCAGCTTATATCCTAGTGGTTGGATCAATTTCAAACTGGCCAGGGCGGCAGCTTCAGCCTCTGCGAGCTTATGCAACCCGAGCAAGGTAATACTGAGATTATTGTAGGCCGTGGCTTCGTCTCTTGGGCTTTTAATTTCCTGCGCAATTAAAATGCTGCGCTCCAGGTTTTTGACAGCATCATCAAATTCATTAAATTCTGCAAGAATTCCACCGCTCGTATTAAGGTTTTGACAAAGCTCCAATTGAAGATCATTGGCCTCACTGATACTAATTGCCCGGTCGCTATAAGAGCGGGATGCAGAGAAATCACCACTATGTAAATATAGCCAACTCAGGCCACCATAAGCCCTGGCACGCAAGGTCTGGTTATCAAACTGTCCCAGGATATCCAGGGCATCGAAATAGTTTTTCAGGGCCAGATCGTACGGGCCAATATCACCCCGGCAGAAACCCGCCACCACCAGGCTGGCAGCCATCCCAGGCCGGTACTGTTTTTGTTCTTCGCCAACGGCTGAAGCAAGCTGATACGCTTGCTCTGACAGCTTGAGGGCTTCTTGGACTTGATCTTCCAAATAAAGCGCGTAGGCGCGTTCATTGAGCCGGTCCACTTTTTCAACCAGGGTCTGGTTTTTCAGATCTGCGATTGGTTTTGATATTGGAATATTATCCATTTTTATTCCGATGCGTTGATACAGCCGCTCTGATTTTGCCTAAATTTTTATCCAGATGCCCTGTTCGCACTTCTTTGTCCCTTGCATAACCGCATCCCATCGTCCGGTTTGAGAAAAAGCAGGCGGGTTAGATCCAAAACCAAAAGACCCGCCTAATGGTAAAAATTATTCTGTCATTATAAGGCCAATCTATTAATTCAAAAAGACGCCCGAACGGGCTAACTTTGGAAAGTTTAGCCTGTCTGCCCGGGTTTCTGGATGTATTCACGCATTTGCGGTTTTTTGGCTGGAAAGAAGCGATCTTTCTAATCAAAACGCCAAATTGGGGCCAGTTTCAGACCGCAGAAATCTCTTTCAACGCAATCTTTTCCAGGCGGCACCAGGCGCGGATCACGTCCAACACATCACCATAGGCCATGATCCAGTGCTGGGTGGTGCCAACTTCAGCGGCCTGCCTGAAGAAATCCAGAACGCCCACATCCGGCCGGATGATGGCATGCGGATATCCCTCGATCCAGGCTGGCTGGTCAACCACTTCGCCGGCACAGGCCAGAGCCTGCCAGCAGCCCTGGGCTGTCCAACGCAGCTGCAGTAAGCTGACCCGGCCCGGGCGGCAAGCAAATTGAAAATGGGCGCCTTCGGTGGCATCCGAATTGCAATACTCGTAATCCTGGCTGATAAAAAGCTCAGCGGGGCGCGCCAGCTGTGGATCCTGAAGACCCGCGTGACCACCCACCAGCAGGTTGGTTGCTTCATCCCAAAACCAGAACTCAACAAAGAAAAGCGGCCCGCCGGCCAGGTGACTGAGCGCCAGCATGGCAGTCGCCGCACCCAGATCTGCCTCCAACCCAAACAGCAAGTTCGGCTCGCCGTCCAGGCGCGGCGTAACAAAACACGGGCGCAAACCCAGGCCGGTATGCAGCTCGGTCGAAATATCATTAAGCGAAAGCAGATCCAGGTGATGCTCCAGCGCCAGTTTTTTCAGCCCAAGCGAAGCACGCGCAGCCCGCGCCAGCGTTTCGAGGCTGACGCCGCGCAGTGGATAGGCATCACACAGCTGCTGCAAGTAAGCTTCCAGCTCAGGCTGCGGAACAGATTGGGCCGCCTGCTGCAGCTCGGCCACCGATAGATATTCCACCTGCGGCCCCAGATCGGCGCGCAGCCGGAATTCATCGACAAAAGTGGATTGCATTTGCTCATTACGCGCCGGCAGCAAACCGATGCGCGCCCGGCGCAAAGCCCGCTGCGCATGCGCGGCGCGGGCCTCGGCCAATAAGCTGGCGCGCAGCTGCGGGCTGCCCGGCGCACCCACCAGAAAAGCGAATTGCGCCCCCAGGTTGCGCAGGGTGCCCAGCCCTTCCAGCGTGCCGACCGGACCGGAGTAACGCAGAACTTCCACAAAACTGGCGGGGCGCGGTGGGCTGCTGCTTGGTTGGTAACACCAGACCGCCAGCGGCTGTCCGCGCAGGGCTTCCAGCAGGGGCTGAATGAAAAAGTCTTCGGCCCAGACCTGGAAGGATAGCAGTACCAGGTCAGGCTGCAGCATACGCACTTCGCTGGCACAGACAGCCAGGCTGGCCGCTGAATTGACCACCCAGAGTTTCGCCAGGTCCAGCTCGGCCGGGAAAGCGCCAAGCAGGTCCGCAGTGTCTTTTTGAAGCCCGGCTGTTAATTCCGGCAACGCCACCACGCTGTCAAACCACTCAGCGCGCAGCAAAATCATCCCAAGCGTTGGTCGATCCGGCATAATCACCATCCTGATATTGTAGCAAAAGGTAACGGAAATTCACAAAAAACGTGGCACTGGCTGATGGACAAACGTCCCAGCCTGGGGTAACACACGCAGCGCTCGGCACAATAAAACCAGCCCGGCCGCCACGATCAGATTCGAGTCTTTCCAGAAAGATCTACCCGATCTTTGACGATATTGGGGATTTTTTTCGGCAGATCAAGCACGATAAGCGCAAAACCAGCATACTCACCATCCCGCTGCCATGGCGCGATCGAGATAAGTTTTTTCAAACCATCTTTCTCTGTCGTATAGAGCACATGCCGTTTCTGCTTGACCACATTCATCATCTGGCTTCGGGCCGGCTCCAGGTGATGATCAAATACATTCCGCCCGATCATGGCCAACCCGCCTTCCTGTTCGTAAATCTGGCCTGAAACAGCGTTCATTTCAAGGATGATGCCATCGGCATCACAGACCATGATCTCGGCCGGGTAAGTGCCAATCCATTCGCCAGCTGATGGCCTGGCGATCATCCTTTCACCGCGCCCTTGGATAAACCGCGGATCAGATAGCGCTGCGCCACAAGCGCAAAGATCAGAACCGGGATCAGCACCAGCGAACCTGAAGCAGTAATGCGCCCCCACAGAATGGCCTTATTGGTCATAAAGCTGGTGATGGTCACCGGCAGGGTGCGCGCATCGCGTCCGGTCAGGATCACCGCGTACAGGAATTCATTCCAGCAGTACATAAAAGACAGGATGGCGGTGGCAGCCAACCCGGGAGTCACGATCGGCAGGACCACCCGAAACAGCGCCTGCAGCCGCGAACAGCCATCGATCATAGCTGATTCTTCCAGATCGATCGGAACATCTTCAAAGAACCCAATCATCAACCAGGTCGAAAGCGGGATCGTAAAAGTCAGGTAAGAGATCACCAGGGCCGTCAGCGTGTCAGTCAGTTTTAATCCATTGAACAATACATATAACGGCACGATGATGGTAATGGGTGGCAGCATCTGTGGAATAAGCACGCTCATACGCAGCCAGAACTTGCCACGGATGCGGAAGCGCGCGAAACCATACGCAGCAAACGCCCCCAACGTCACGGCGATCAGTGTGGTGGTTAACGCCACAACCACACTGTTTAGAAAATACTTGAAAAAATCGCCGCTGGTGACTACATCGGAATAGTTTTTGAGGGTTGGTGTAAAAATCCAGACCGGCGGAAGCGCAAATGTCAATTCAGGTGGCTTGAATGAGGTGATCAACAGGTATAGGATGGGCGCCAGCGAAAGCAGCATGGCCAGGATGACCGCAGTGTAAACCAAAAATTTATTGAAGAATCTGCCCGGGTTTTTCATCTGATCCGGCTCCTATTCCGATGAGCGGCCGATACCGCGCGCCAAAAAACCAGCGATCACGATCATGATCAGGATCATGGCGTAAGAGGCTGCCGAAGCGTAACCCAGGTTGAAAGATTTAAAACCATAGGTATACACGTAAATGCTGACCATCTCCGTCGCGCGTGCCGGGCCACCAGCCGTCAGCAGGTAGACCACATCAAAAACGCGGAAAGTATCGATCAGACGCCAGAGCAGCGCCACCAATATGGTCTGGCGCAAAAGTGGCAGGGTCAGGTAGATAAAGGTTTGCCAGCGGCTGGCGCCGTCGATCCGGGCAGCCTCAAAGGGTTCATCGGGTAGAGATTGCAAGCCTGCCAGCAGCATCAGGGCCACAAAGGAAGTCGTATTCCAGACATCCACGATCACCACTGAAAGCATGGCCAGGTTGGGCACACTCAACCATTCCACGGGAGTCAGGCCGGCCTGGCTGATATAAAAATTAATAATCCCAAATTGATAATTAAACAGCAGCCGCCAGGTCAGGCCAACCACTACATTGGTGCACATCATCGGCAGCAGAATCACAGAGCGGATGATACCTTGCCCGCGCAGGGATTGGTTCAAGAGCAGTGCCAGCCCCATGCCCAGACCGAATTCGATCGCGAGGGCACTGCCTACAAAAGTAAATGTAATCCGTAACGAGTTGAGAAAATCCGAACTGGTAAACAGGGCAACATAGTTTTGCAAACCGACCCACGGAACGCCGTTGATAAAATCGCGCAGGGTCCATTCGTGAAAACTCAGCCAGAAGGAATAACCCAATGGATAAATTAAAATAATGATCAAAACCAGGAAAGCCGGCCCGATATAGAGGGCTGGCTCAATTTGCTGCCAAATACGCCTGGCTTTTTGGGATGGGGAGGGCATGACCTCATTTGTATTCATTCAGCGCCTCTTCAATAGAAAAGGGGTGGCTGGTAAAACTTCCAGCCACCCCTGCAAACAATCAACTACTTGATATAACCTGCTTTGGTCAGCATTTCTGTGATCTTGGCAGAGGCTTCATCCAGGGCAGCCTTGGGTTCCTTGGTGCCGGTGACAGCCGCCGCAACGGCTTCGTTGATGGCGGTAACCATATCGCCAGTCACAGTGGTGGAAGGCACCAGGTGCCGGATGGGCATAATTTCACCCAACATCTTGAACTGCGGGATCTTCTGGGCAACTTCCGGGTCAGAGAGCGCCAGCTGATTGGAGGGAATACCACCATTCAAAGCCCACATCTTGCCACCTTCGTGACCAGTCAGCCACTCGATGAACTTGTAGGCAGCCAGGCCATTCTTGGAACCGGCCGGGATAACCCAGCCCCAGCTGGAGCCACCTGTACCGTGCACAACACTGCCATCGGCCTGTTTGGAACCGGGCACGAAGGTATAGCCTAACAGCGGCTGGCCATCTTTGCAAACCTTGGGCGACTGGGTGCAGTCGGTCAGGGTCTGTGTGGCAGCCATCCACTCGATACCCATGGCAGCCTTGCCTTCTTGAAGGTTGGTTAGAATTTCGTTGTAACCATAGGTGTTAACATCGGGCGGGACTACTTTTTCGGTTCGAAGCAGGCCAGAATAGAAGGTCAGAGCTGCCACACCGGCTTCATTGTTCAGGATGACCTTGTTATCCTTATCCAGGATATCTCCGCCAAAGGAAAACAGGTAATGCATGAAATCCCACATAGCCTCATCCGGCTTGGCCCCGATCACCGCACCATAAATCTCGGGCGGGTTATTCAGTGCCTTGGCAGCCGCCAGGTATTCGTCCCAAGTTAAAGGAACTTTGATGCCCTTGGCTTCCAGCAAATCCTTGCGGTAGAAGAGCCAGGCGGTATCGCCTTCAGATGGGAAAGCATAGGTCTTGTTGTTGAACACAAAAGAGTTAATCGCCGGTTGATAGTTCTTGAGGGCAAATTCCTGATCAACCACCTTGGGGTCATTAAAGAACTGATCAAGTTCGGTCAGAGCCTTGGCATTGATCCAGGCCGGCGGCCAGTCTGATGAAACATAGGCCACATCGTAATCACTGCCGCCAGCCACAAAGGTGGTGGTCAGCTTGTCTTGATATGACTCGCGCGCAATTTCTTCCACGGTAACCTGGTTGCCGGTCTTGGCGGTATAAGCAGCGGCTAATTTAACCAGGTTATCGTGCTCGGGGCCGCTCCAGCAGGCCACCACAATCGGCGCAAGCTTAGCAGCGGCGGCCGGGGCGGCCGGGGCAGCCGGGGCAGGGGCTGCGGCGGGTGCACAGGCAGCCAGGAGCATACCAATCACGATCATCACAGATAAAACACGAAACTTTGACATCGATTCCTCCATCCAATTTTCAATAGGGTTCATTTTATGATTTTATTTTAGACACCAAACAGTCGTACCGAAATAAACGGTCCACCTCCTGCTGCACATATTCTACCTGCTTTTAGGGTTCGGCCCAGGCTGGCAGCTGTGCCAGAATCTGAACACGCTCAGAATTATCCAATTGTCGCAGCTGGGTATCATCCAGGTGCGTATCGCGGTTTTCCACGATCAGTAACGAAACATCGGCCGAGGCGACCAGGTTATGCCAGCTGCCGCGCTTGACGGTGTAAACCACACCCGGCTGCATATCTTCCATTAAGATCTCATCGTCCGCTTTGACGAAGATCGCAGCCCGCCCGCGCCAGAGCACAAAGACTTCATCGGTCTCCGCATGGCGCTCGATCTCGCCCAGGTTGGCCAGATCGATGGGTGGCTCCCAATTCAAGATCGCCACTTGCCAGCCAGCACTGAACACCAGGGGCAGATAACCCGGCCCGCCATGGCGATCGACTTCCAAAAACCGTTCGTTCTCAAGCATGCTGCCCTGCCCTGTCATAAAACAACGCAATCCTTGCGGTTCAGGTGAACGGATCAATACCCAACCCACTCGGCCGTTATCCATGCTCAACTTTATCGATGCTGGCTGCCCACAAAAGTCATTGCAACTCCAGCGCGCTCCATCTCTTCATATTATAAGCATGATCTGAAAGAACTATGCTCAATAACCCACCAGGAAAAACCTAGACCAGGTCACCGGCATGCTTCTGGATCTTTCTGATAGCCGCCACAATTTCTTCGGTATCAGCCTGGCTGCCCAGCAGGGTGCGGTGCACCAGCCAGACGGTATTTTCGGCAGCGTCATCAGTCACCGGGCACTCAGCCTGCAGAAAGGGGAAAGCCTCGCGGGCATGTTCGGGCGATAGGCGCTTGCGGAATTCACCGTTCTGGAAGACGTCCAGCTTGCGCACAGACGGGTAACTGGCCTGGGTCGGAATACCTTCCGCGTTGAGTGCCTTAATAAAGGTTTCGGTAGGCAGACCCGCAAAAGCCGAGCGGTCATAGTGGAAGATATAGCAGTAATGCCCGTGGCAGGTCACGCGCGGATCCAGCACCTGCGGCCGGATGCCATCGATCTCCAGCAGGGCTTTATCCAGATAGGCCGCATTGCGGCTGCGTACCACGGTTTGTTCTGCCAGACGGCCAAGCTGCTGGGTTAAAACTGCACCCTGCCATTCGCTCAGACGATAGTTTGAACCGTAAATATAATGCGAATAAAACCACTGCTCCGGCATGCGTCCGCAATCATGGACGGAACGGATGCGAATCGCCAGGTCTTCATTGTTCGTGATGAGCATGCCGCCTTCGCCAGCCGTCATCAACTTGCTGGCCTGGAAGCTGAAAGTACCAACCGTTCCAATACTGCCAACCTTGTGGCCCTTCCATTCACTGCCATGCGCATGCGCCGCATCCTCGATCAGGAACAGGTTGTGGATGCGGGCAATCTCTTTCAAACGGTCCATATCAGCCGGATGCCCGGCAATATGCACGGCAACGATCGCGCGGGTGCGCGGGGTAACCGCCGCGGCTACTTTTTCAGGATCGATGCAGTAGGTGCCTGGGTCAACATCCACCAGCACGGGCATGGCACCCACTGAGAGCACGGCGCTGGCGCTGGCCACAAAGGTGAAATCTGGCACGATGACTTCATCGCCCAGGCCAATCCCCAGGGCCGCGATCGCAATTTCCAGGGCGGCGGTGCCGTTGGTGCAGGCAATCCCGTACTGCGCCTGCTGGTAATCCGCAAACTTCCCTTCAAATTCAAGCGTCTTGGTACCCGGCGTGCGCCACCAGACCCCACTATGCAGGACGTCCATCAGGGCCTTTTCTTCTTTTTCATCATACTGCGGCCAGGCCGGAAATGGCACGCTCTTGCTTGGCGTGCCGGAATGAATTGCAAGTTCTTTTGACATTTTTATTCTCCTGTGCTAATAATCGATTGATTACAAAACTAGACCTGGGAGCGCCAGGTCTCCACGTTTCCATGTAACTGGGCCGGATGCACGACCTTGATCGCTTCGGCATGGCTGAATGGCTGCCCTTGGGCGGCCTTGCTCGCATTTATTTCAGTTTCCTGGTCCAAAATCAGCAGGTCAGCCTCAGAAAACTGGGCCCGGTAAGCAAATAACGCCTTATGCTTGCGCGCAACAGTCTGGCTGATATCCACCACCTGGTTAGGCCAGGCGCTGTTGTAATAGGCAATACCCTTGATTTCATGCGGGCTGTAATTTTGATCGATTTCAGGTTTCGTCTTGAGACGCGTGAACCCGACCAGGAAAACCGCTTCCGAGGCGGCCTGACCCGTCAGAATGTGGTCGTGGTGGATCTCATACGGCAGCCACGGGTCGACCGTGATCACAAAGTCAGGCCTGAGCAGGCGCAGATAACCGAGGATATCGGTGCGCAGCTGGTGGTAACTATAATCACCCGCATCCGGGTAACCCAGCCAATACTGGCTGGCAACCCCGATATCGGCTCCGGCCTGCAGCTGCTCAGCCCTGAGCTGGGCAGTCATCTGCTCGTCACTCAAGGATTGGTCGAGCACACCCACCAGGTCATCTGTAACCGTCAGGTAAATGATCTCGGCGCCCAGGTCGCGCAGCCGGGCAATGGTGCCGCCACAAAAGATATCGTTATCGTCGTAATGCGGCTGGATGCAAAGCACGCGCTTTGCGGAAAACAAGTCAGGCTTGAGGGAGCTATAGAAGGAATCCATACGCGGGCCTTATCGCAACTTCCGAATGGTATAGAAATGATTGGTGTCATACAGCACTTCAACAATCGCGCCCAGGGCCGTGGCACGGTAACCCAGGCTGGAAGCCACCAGGCGCGGCTTGATCGGAACCAGGTTCTCAATACGCTGCAAAATGGGCTCAATCAACAGGTCTGTATAGCTATCCAGGCCGCTGCGCAGCACGATCAGGTCAGGATCCAACAGCGCACAAGTGTTGGCGACCGCGATCGCCAGATAATCAACCAGCTCATTGATCAGGGTCTGCGCCCAGGGCTGATGATCCAGCATGGCCTTGAAGATACCTTCAGGCGTGGTCATCTCTGGGCTGATCGCCTGGGCTTGGGCGTGAAGCAGCTCCTGGGCGCGCTCTCGAATGGCCGCCAACGAAGCCTGGCTTTCCAGCAGCCCAAATTTTCCGTGCCGTGTTCCAAGATATTCCTTGTTAGGCAAAAAGTAGCCAATCTCACCTGCCAGCGAATTTGAGCTGCGGTACAGCGAGCCATCGATAATGATCCCGGCCCCGATGCCATTCCCGATGGTGATGAAAACCAGGTTGCGCGCGTTTTGATCCACACCAAACCAGAGCTCACCCAGCGCCGCCAGGTTAACGTCGTTATCAATCACAACCGGGATGTTAAAGCGCGTAAATAATTTCTCTTTTAACGGATAATCGATCCAATTTTGGACCGGGTCCGAGATCACGATCCCATCCTGGTGGTTGGTGTGGCCCTGGGTACCCACCGCCAACCCCAGGATTCTGCGCCCACTCAGCGCTTCGTTCCCAACCAGGCCATCGATCAGATCCACCAGGCGCGCATAAGAATCCTCAGCCGCGGCAGGCTGGTTATCGACCTTTTTTTCAACCAGAATCGTGCCGCTCAAATCCGTAACAGCGCCGTAGATATCGGTGCCGCCCAGATCGATCCCCACAATCAGATTATCCTTGGAATTAATTTCAAGCAGTGGGCGCCGGCGTCCACCGCTGAATTCTTTCTCACCAGTCGAAATCACCAGGCCTTCATCGATCAACTCAGCGACGATGCGCATGACGGTCGGCAGGCTGAAATGCAAATCCCGGGCAATCGACGGACGCGAAGTAGCCCCCTGGCGGCGGATATAATCCAGAATAGCAGACTGGTTTATGATGTGCATCTTGTTCACAGTCAGCGTGTTTTCTCGGAGCAATCCTTTTTTCATTGGAGCCTGCCATCCTGAGGTAAATTACGATTGAAAAGCGTTCTATGTCATGGGGAATGATATGAAAAAGCACGGTTACTTACTAAAGTTTAGTAAGTAACCGTTATTATAACGATTACAGCCAGTTTGTCAAGCAGGGTCTGGCAACCACCCATAGACAAGCTGGCGCCAGGGAAAAATCAGAAAGGACGTTGACCGGTGGAAAAATGCCAGGGATCATCCTGATAGCCTTCAAAAACAGTTAATTGATCAGCCTGTTAGACCGCTGAGTACCACCCCGCGAATAAAGTAACGCTGCAGGAAGATAAAAAGGATCAAGATCGGAATGGTTGCGATGGTAGATCCGGCCATTAACAGGTTGTAAGCTGTGCCATGCAAGGTCTGAAACTCGGTCAGCCCCAGCGAAACCGTGCGCATATCAGGTTTTGTGATGATAATTAATGGCCACAACAAGTTGTTCCAACTATCCAGGAAGGTGAAAATTGCCAGCGTCACCAAAGGAGTCTTTGAAAGCGGCAAGATAACATGCAAGAAAATCCCAAATTCACTATCGCCGTCAATCCGGGCAGCGTCTAATAATTCATTGGGAATTGAAAGAATGAATTGGCGCATCAAAAACACCCCAAAAGCACTGATCGCCCACGGAATGATCAACCCCTGGTAGGTATTCAACCAGCCAAAATTCCGAACAATGATGAACAGCGGTACCATGATAGCCTGGAATGGGATCATGAGAGTGCTCAGGATCGCTATGAATAAAAAGTTTTTACCCCTGAAACTATATTTAGCAAATCCAAAACCTGTCAAAGCTGCAAAAAATACATTTAAGACCGTAGTACAGACACCCACAATCAGGCTATTGAGGAAGTAGCGCCCAAATGGGGCAATCTTCATGGCATCCGAATAATTCCCCGGGACAAATGGAGATGGGATCCATTGAAAGGGTGTTTTAAAAATATCATTGGTCTGTTTAAAAGAGCTGGATAACATATAAAAAATAGGCAGAAAGAAAACGAATCCTCCCAATATGACGGCTAGAATAATCACCGACCTTGAGGATAAAATCGAAGCCCATCTATTGCCTAAATATGGTTGAACGCGATTAGCTTTTTCATCAACAGGTTTCATCCACGCCTCTTTGGGCCTTCGCTAAACATAGGTGATATCTTCCGTGCGCACAAACCTGAACTGGATCAGCGTCAGGATCATAATGAATATGAACATGATAATGGACATCGCCGAAGCATAGCCCATATATTGGTATTGAAAAGCGTTCAGATATATAAAAAGTGATATGACGTTTGTGGCGTCACTGGGGCCGCCTTTTGTCATGACGTACTGGTAAGTGAAAGTCTGAAAGAAATTAATAATTGAAATTACCACCACCAGCAATGTAGTGGGTTTAAGCAACGGCAGGGTAATGTACCAAAAGGATTGGGCTGAACTAGCGCCATCCACCCTGGCAGCATCATAGAAATCATCTGGTATATTTTGCAACCCGGCAATAAAAATAACCATGTAAAAACCAACCGACTGCCAAATATTCAGGATAATTAACGCCCAAGGAGCCATGCTGCCACTGGTGATCCAACGTGGAGTATCCTGCCAATGGAGACCTCAACGCCCGAAAAAACGATCGGCAAGAAATACAGGGTGCGGACAAAATCGCGACCGATAAAATTACGCTGCAAGACCAAAGCCAGGCCTAACGAAAGCAGGATCGTCGGTATGGTGCTGCCAATCACAAAACCCATGGTATTGTTAATCGTGATTTTGAAGCGCGCATCCGACAACATGCGGTCATAGTTTTCCAGACCAACAAATTTCGGATCATTCATTAAGTTGTAATCTGTAAAACTGATAAAAAAAGCATTGATCATCGGGTAAAAAGCGAAGATGGCAAAAAATATGAAGGCTGGCAAGACAAACGACAATCCCCACAGGGATTGTTTCGTATAAATGGTCAGACCCTTTTTCTTTTGGATCGGAGTTGTTATTGTCATCTGCACCTCGTGCAACCCCAGGGAGGCAGGTTATGTGCCTCCCCGGGGTCCGTTATTCTAATCAGAAAAAACTTTGCCTGGCTTTATTTTTGCACCAGAAGAGCGTCAATTTCTGCTTTTGCCTGGTCCAAAGATGCCTGAACAGGCGCCCGATCAAGGACCGCCCGTTGAACCGCCCGGACAAGAGCATCCGCAATTTCAAAAGATTTGGGATGGGTTGGCCAATAAGGGGTACCCTTCATATCTTCCAGGAAGACATTCAGGAAAGGCGTATTTTTGAAAGTGTCTGAATTAGTCATCGCGATGGTTGGCTGAAGCAAACCGCCAGCCTTGAGGTAATCCTCCGGATGCGAAGACAATTCCTTGATCAGTTTTGTGCAGACTAATTGTTTCTCTGGTGTGCTCTTGGAGTTAACAAACAGGCCGTAAGCATACAGGAAGGAACCGGTCTTGTTGACGGCATCTTTCCAACGCGGCATTGGCATGACCACAAACTTGTCGGCAGTCGGGCTTTTTTGTTCCGCGAGATAAGGACCGTACCAGGAACCGCCCAGGAACATACCCACCGAAGCATCACCAAACGCAAGGAACCCAACAGTCAGTGATGGATCTCCCAGCTTTTCTTTGACCACCCAATCCTGTTGGAATTGAAGCGATTTTACCCAGGGTTCAGTATTGACCATCGCCTGGGTTTCATCGGCGTTGAGGATGGTGCCCCCCAACTGGTAAGCCATGCCTGCCAACGACATCGCAGGAGAGGTGGCGTCATCAGCCTGTCCATACGTAAAATCGAACATTCGGCGGGTTAATTTTTCGCCTTCAAAAGTTGTCAACTGCTTGCCCATGGGAACCATATCCTCCCACGTTGTTGGCATATTCTTATCGACAGCCAACCCGGCATCCGTGAACATTTGTTTATTCACAAACATGGCGTAATTGCTTACTTCAGACGGCATGGCATAAAGCTTATTATCTTTGATCAAACCGTTCAGCGTACCTTCAACATAGGTTTTCTTGATCTCGTCAATATTGCTAAAACCAAGCACGCCCAGGTCAAGAGGCGACACAGCGCCTTGCGCCAAGAGACGACCGGCACTGAAGTTCAACAAATTGAAACAATCCGGGCCTTCGCCGCCAGCCATGGCAGTGGTGAGCTTGGTCAGATATTGCACATCATCCCCAGGGCCAAGCACATAGTCAATCTCCACCCCAGGATTATCTTTTTTAAATGTTTCCATAAAACTGCGGTCAAGCTTTTCGCGCGGGGGAAAATCATGTGACCAGAACGAAATCTTGATAGCCTGGGCTGGTGCCTGGGTGGCTGGCGCAGCCGCAGGAGATGTTGGCGCAGCTGGCGAAGCACAAGCTGCCAAAAGTGACAGAATTACAAGACAAGCGAAAACAGCCAAAATTTTACTCTTCATTTAAGATCTCCTTTGGGGGTTGAATGGATTGGGACTTTTCATGTTATTGACTCAAGTTTCCGATCAAATCGACAGCCGTATCTTCAATTAATTTGGCAGTTACAGGCGCAAAAGGCGCGGGCAAACCATACAAGTAAAAGGCTTCCAATACCTCATAACCACCCAGCGCATAGTCTTCCGGCATGGGTACATATCCGACCGATCCGTTGGCATAGGTCGCCACCAGGGTATTCATTGGTGAAGAACGGGCCTTAATGGCAAAACCGATCTTTACAAACAATTCTGCTGGAATTGCAACGACAACAGTCTCGCCAAGCTGAAATGCCTGGAGTTCGATGGCAATCGATTGCAGATCACCTGATCCAATCGTTTTCTGAGGGCGGGATCCCATGCTATACAGCCACGCCAGGAAAGTTTCGAGAGACATCTCTCCGCCAGCCGCGTCTAATTCAACAAGCTGCGGTAACTGATCAGCATATTTCGAGATTGGTTCGAGCGGCAGCACCAATTGTTTATTGGCAACCGCTATACGCGAATCAGCTTTGGTTTCAATCCCCGCCCAAACTTTCACAACCTCGCCGCCAATCTCAGTACCCAATTGATAGACAAGCTCCATCCGATCCGTTGGCTCGCCGGGCAAGGGATTAATGTCAGCAGCCGCGCCCTGGATGAGTAAACACCTGGCACCAGTAATTTTTTCGACCACATCAACCATGACACCCGGCCAATCGCGAGAGATGACATTGCTCCCGTTACCTAACACAACCGAATGGCAGGCATAATTTACAAATACCGCGAGGGGTCTGCCTTGCAGGCTGTCAATCCTGACGACCCCAACTTGCTCGTCAATGGGCCGCTCGGGGTTGGCAGCGATGACCGTTATCCCGTCCGGACGGGTAAGCCGGCGATTCATCCCAATCTGCGCCTTTCCATTACCAAAACCGATCCGGGCAGGCTCTAAATTTTGGTGAGCCATGCGAATACAACCAATCATCAGAAAAGGCAGGTTGGCAGTATAGACCTGTTCGATTTGCGGGCGATCTTGATCTGCAACCGGAGCCGGACCCGAATGACAGTGAGTTGCACAAAACATAATATTATTGGCGGGGATACCTATTTCAAGACTGACAGCCTTCCGGACAGCCTCCACCAGGCTGGGCATGAAGAATAAAATATCAGCGCTCAAGATGACTAATTCGGTCAATCCATCGCTAATTGCCACGGCCGTGGCGTACAGATCATCATGCAGACCATGCGAGCTTTCCGATCGCTCCATTCCAACCAGGTAAATCCCGACCGGGGGAGTAATAATTACCCGACCTACACCTGCGCTAATCGAACTCATGTTTGTGCCTCCTTGGTAGCTGGGATTGTTAAAGTAAATTCTGCGAGGATATTCTCGGAAAAAATTATTGACCAGGCTTCATTCCGCAATATTTGATCGATGTTGGCAAATATTACAAGGATATTGGCCCTGGGATGAGCATATATATACGGTTGCTCAAATCAACGCATCAGCCAAAACGTACCGATACAGTTTATTTATATAGGAGCAATCTTCAGATTAAATAAATATGGATGGATGGATTATTTTCGAATAAGCGCATCGGTAACTGCACGCACATATAAGCATGATCGTCTGAGCTATGCCCGACCAGCGACCTGGTAAGTTCTGAAGATGACAAGCGTACCGACACATTATTTCTATTAGTTGCTAAACTTTAATAAGTTTATTAAAAAAATTATAATGATTAAAAACCTTTTGTCAAGCAATTTTTTTTTATGTCAACCAGCATTACAGCAGGCTGACTATTTTCGGTTGAGATGCACGGGTTCATTGATCGTATAGTATCTATTCGCAAGCGCATCAGTCTTCTTGAAACCCCCACCCGGTTTATCCGCGCAAGCGAATTCATGGTTGTATCCAACACATCGCTAAAAATCATGAAGTTAAAAAAAAACAAGGCTGGCTCCATGGTGTGGAGCCAGCCTGTTTTTTTGCGAATGTTATGCCTTCTTAAGCACCGGCAGACCGTTGGCGGTCTCGGCTACGGTGTAGCCCGCGGGGACGGCGTCCAGGGCGCCAGCCTTCTCTTCTTTCGAGAAGAAGAACAGGGTCTGGGTTTTGCCAGTCTTGGTCACCTTGGATGATGAGTGTAGAATATAGGTCGTACCTTTTGCGTTCTTGTAGCTGAATGCCATTTGAATCTCCTTTTTGGCTAAATGAGAAGGTTTCAATCCCCTTCGTGGCGGTTAGCTAACCCTGAAACCGTCAAGCGCTATTATAACGGTAACTTGAGAAAATCCGCAGATTGCCCGGATGAATATCATGACTGACCCAGCCTGCTGAAAGCCAGAGCTCAATTTGGCGTGCGCGCGCGGGCATTTATGGTTTTTGACCGCACCTTTTTCCCTGGTTCCGATCATTCGCGCTTAAAAATTCAGCCAATCCGCATAAATGTAATACCATCTTTATCATCAATAGCGGCGGGATTCGGATGAGTATTTCCGGCGCCGGAAATAAGTTACCCTGTAATTTCCTTGGCGAAACGAGGGTACAATTAACACACCAAGCACGGTGGTAATGGATTTTCCGTCACGGCGTAATAAGACGGGTTTTGACGCACCCTTGCCGGTAACGCAAACCATTGGGCGTTTCACTTACGCACCAAAGTATGTACGTAATGGGATCATATAAATGAAAAAATTGATGAGCGTAAAATGGGCCGGAAACCTATTGCTAATTTCTTTCGGGTTATTGGCAATTTTTGACATTCTCATCTTATTAAATATTTTGCCTGCCGATATAGTATGGGGCGGGCAAATTAAAGATTCAGCAACGAAACTCATTCTCGAAACAATAGCATTATTTGTAACTATTGTCTTTGCCATGATTGTCGCCGCCAAAATAAACTATATCCAGGTGGAGAAATTTAAGAAGGCAGTAAATATTGGCGTTTGGGTGATTTTCGCTTATCTAATTTTGAACACAGTTGGTAATCTTGCATCGGGCGTCTCTTTTGAAAATTTAATATTTGCGCCAATTACAGTGGCGTTAGCATTTTTCGCTTTAAGATTGGCTATCGAAAAATAAGCACATGCTGCCGCTGGTCAGTGAGAATTTGAATATTTATTTTCGGGTTGGTCAAATTTATTTCTCGGTTAATCTACGCTTTAGAAAACCGTGTTTTTGATCATTGCCATCGTTGAGTTGTTTGTAAAATCTTGCCATGTTGGCAGTGGTATCTTTTATCTGCAATGAGACTCGCATTACAGAAAAATGCAACAATGACGGCCATCCGCGCCAAATATTCGAGAAACCGGCCCCAACGGAGGATCCGCCGTCTCGCGCAGCGGCTTTGTCCTCCAAAACCCGCCCTTGTACCCCGAAGAGGCAGAACGCCTGCCGGTGGGCTTCAAAACTAATTAAGGAGTGCATTTCATGGCAACAGGTAAAGAAATCGAAAAGCGTGGGCACATTGTAGGTTTTAAAGAAGAGATATCAAAAGTTGCCACTTCATCCAAAGATGACTTTTTTGGTTGGTTTGACGAAGGGAAAGACAAGGATACATCTTTTATCAGAGGAAATTGGGATTTTACAATTCATATTGCATTGCCTGCTTCCCAATTTTTATCTAATCCAGAAGACAAGATTGCGCTAGAAATAGGATACGGTGGCGGTAGAATCCTGGCAGCCGCGAGCAGACATTTTAAAAATGTTATCGGTATTGATATTCATGATCAGAATCAAATGGTGGAGGATGAACTACGGCAGAGGGGCATGAGCAATTTTTGTCTGATAAAAACAGACGGAAATGAAATACCTATGGAAGATGCCTGTGTTGATTTTGTTTACTCCTTCATTGTGCTTCAACACGTAGAAAAATATGCTATTTTTAAAAAATACATTAGTGAAACCAGTAGAGTTCTAAAGACCAATGGCATCGCTGTGCTCTATTTTGGCAGAAAACAGCTTGTATCGGCGAATAAAAGTTCAAGATTTCTCTACTGGATTGACAGATTTGCAGAACCTATTCTTTTACAAAACGGGTTTCAAGAACTACCGGCAAAAGTTAATGAGACCAACTTGATAATTTCGTTGTCACATGCGAAATCATTGGCAAAAAAAGCTGGTTTCGAAGTCCTTTCCGAGCTTGTTTCACATAAAAAAGTCCCTGATGGTCTAAACTTTTTTGGTGGACAAAATGGGTTGGTATTAAGAAAAAAGTAATTTTTATCCCAATCAAGCCCACTATGGGCGGCAGGGCAATTGCTCACCCCGCCGCCACGCCCTAACCAGACATGAAACTTTCGCTTCACGCGAAGAGCTTAGATGGAGATGGTTGATGGCTGGAAAATATACGCCGCTTGAAAATTACTTACGTGGTCTTCCTATCGACCAAGGTGAAGTTACGCTTGGTTTTGAACAAATCGAAGGAATATTAAATAATGCACTACTGCCCGCCTCCGCCTATGAAGACCAGCGATGGTGGGAACATGAGACGGAAGCCAACCATCGGGACACCCGTTCATGGTCCAATGCAGGCTGGAAGCTTGAAAGTTTGAACGTCAACGCGAAGTGGGTCAAATTTTCCCGCATCATCCCCTCGCCCCCCGAAGTACCGCCAGCCACACCGCTGTTGTGATCACAATTGCCATACGCAAATCTATGCAGATCATCCAACCCATCGAAAACTGATCTTCAGACGCCAGAAATTAAAAATGCTGTACACTCCTTGACAAAATAAGTTGTACAATTATCGTATGCAGGGACGGTGGTGATGTCTTTTTGGTCACGGCATCAATCGCGTGTCTACGCCTCCCGCCTGTACGTAAACCGTTGTGGGCTTCTGTTGAAGTCATGTCGAAATTAATATCATCTGGTTTTATCGTGATGAGCTTAACTCAAAAGAAAGGCTTCCTTCAAGGGAGAGCAATCCCAAAATCACAAAGAAAAGGAGAAGGTTTTTCTATTCATTGCTCTGAATAGGATTGCCCAAAAAATTATGTCTCAGAAATCTATTTTCGGTGGCGTCGTTGCGGTCATACTTCTCGGGCTGTATGTGTATACAGTCATCGTGGCTCTTGTGGTGACAAGTTGTATCAGCAAAGGGGCAGTCTGTAAATCGTACTCAAAAGATGATTTTACGAGCGGAATGTCCATGACGATGGCTACGGTAGGTGGCCTGGTATCGGCACTGGTAATTGCAGAACTAGCAATTGCGAAACCTGGAGAAACACCAGTTGCTCGCGTTTTGGATAATAATCCGAGTGAACAGGCAAAATCGATTCTGAAATACACTACCATGGCGTATCTGTTGGTCTGGACGTTATTCGGTCTACTGGCGTTCATCGTTGGCTTTTTGAATCACCCAGGAGTCCTTCAACCGCTCACTGATATTGGGCAATCCTGGTTGGGGCTTGCCATTGCGGCAGCTTATGCATATTTGGGTATCAACCAGGAAGCTTAGGCCAGTTCTAAACGGCAAGGTACTTGAATAAATTGCAGGGTAAAAACAGGGGCTTTTGAGCCGTCTCTGGCCAATATCTTTAACCTGGCAAGAGACGATAGCCCGTCATTTTCCATTGGGAAAGTCTGATAAAGTGAATATATAAGCTTTGCAGCGCACCGCAAAATCATCAAGCTAAACGAATACCTATTTAAATCACAAATCCGGAAAGATCAAAATCACAGAAAAGCATAAAATCATCATTCACAAGATAATTATTTCGTCATCACGTGGGAGTGGTCAATAAAATAACATGGCTAAACTAAAACGCACAGAATTCGTTAAGTGGTTAGGACCAATTCTTGATTCTTTAAGAAGTTTAGGCGGTTCTGGAACTCCCAAGGAAGTAACAGAGAAAATAGTTGTTGATCAGAAAGTTTCGGATGAAATACTAAGCGAAAAGATACTATCCGGCATGTCCAGGTTCCAGAACCAGGTCTATTGGGGCCGCCAATACCTGGTTTGGGAAGGTCTACTAGAATCAACCAAAAAGGGCGTCTGGAAACTTTCTGAAAAAGGATATTCAACCCGGCTTACTGAGGATGATTCTTACATCATATTTCAAAAATGGGTCCGCATTCACGCTGAGAGGAGAAAGCTAAAGGAACACATCGGCGCCAAAGAAGTTGACCTTCCCATCGAAGAAATTGATATTGATGAAATCACCAGCGCAAAAGTTGGCTACAAGCAGGTGCTCCTTTCAATTCTCCGGCACATGAAACCAGTGAATTTCGAAAAGTTTTCGTTGTTATTGTTGCGCGAAAATGATTTTGAAGACCTGAAGCTTACTGGTGGGTCCAAAGATGAAGGCATAGATGGTTTTGGCATCTTGCGAATTAACCCATTTGTCAGTTTTCGTGTTCTCTTCCAATGTAAACGTTATGCAGAAGATAATAAAGTAGTCAGGACCCAAATTGCAGATTTTCGCAATGCCATGCTAGGTAGGGCAGACAAAGGCATTTTCATTACTACTGGTTTTTTTACAAAAGATGCAGAAATTGAAGCTTCCCGCGATGGCGCCCCTCCAGTCGAACTTGTCGATGGCGATAAACTTGTCGAAATGATTGAGAAGACAGAACTTGGTCTGAAACCAATTACAACATATGAACTGGATCATGACTTTTTCCGCCAATACTCGGATTGAGAAAATACATTAACCAGCGCCACCAATTTTTTTTAGCGAATCCAGCCGGGCAACAAAGACCCGAGCTAAGGTTCAGTACACTTACCGCGCATCCCGGCAAACCTGACCCACAAAAACCAGATTGATTCCGATTCCGCCCGATTAAAGAATTAGAATCAAACCAATGTACATCCATCTCAGCACTCACTCGGCCTACTCGCTCCTGGAAGGACTGCCGCTTCCGGCCGAACTGGTCCAGGCGGCCAGGGCCAGCGGCATGCCGGCCCTGGGCCTGACCGACCACCACACCCTGACCGGCGCGATCGAATTCGTCCAGGCCTGCCGCGAGGCCGGCATCCGGCCCATCCTGGGATTGGAAATCAATCTTGAAAATAGCCGGCTGCAGCTGCTGGCCACCAACCTGGCCGGCTGGGCCAACCTGTGCCGCATCAGCAGCTCCCTGGCCCTGCGCGACGACCCAGGCGCCGCCTGCCCGCTGGCCTGGCTGGACGCACATGCCAGCGACCTGATCGCACTGGCATACAACGAAACCAGCCTCGGCGCACTCAAAGAAATCTTCCCCAAACACCTGTACCTGAGCATGCCAGACCCAACCCAGGGCCTGCCACGCACCTACCTGGCCCGCGAATTTGGCCTGCCACTGCTGGCCAGCCATCCGGTCTATTACCTGAACCCCAACCAGGCCAGCCTGCAGCGCACCCTGGCCGCCATCCGCCAGATCAAACCGCTTGAAAAACTCCAACCTGAAGAACTGGCCCCACCCAACGCCTACTTCACCAGCGCCCTCGAAATGGAGATCCGCTTCCAACACTTCCCCAAGGCCATCAAAGCCAGCCTGGAAATCGCCGAGCGCTGCCAGTTGGAGCTGCCGTTAGGCCAGGCGCACATGCCAACCGTGCCGCTGCCGCCCGGTCAAACAGCCAGCCAGCTCCTGCGCCAAAAAGCCGAGGCCGGAGCCCTGCGCATCTATGGCAGCCTGACGCCCGAAATCCAGGCCCGGCTCGAGCACGAGATCACGGTTATTGCCCGTATGGGCTTTGAACCCATCTTCCTGATCGTCGAAGACCTGCTGAACTTTGCCCGCGCAACTGGCGTGCCCTACTCCTCACGCGGATCGGCGGCCTCATCGCTGGTGGCGCACTGCCTGGGCATCACCAGCCCAGACCCGCTGCGCCTGAACCTGTACTTCGAGCGCTTTCTGAACCCGGCCCGCAGTACGCCCCCCGATATCGACACCGACCTGTGTTCCAACCGCCGCGAAAGCGTCATCCAGCATGTTTTTGATACCTATGGCGCTGAGCGCGTTGCGATGGTGGCCACCATCAACCGCTTCAGGCCGCGTTCCGCTCTGGGCGATGTGGCCAAGGCGCATGGACTGCAACCCGCCAAAATCCGTGAGATGGTCAACCGGCTGCCGCATGCCTTCTGGGCTCGTTTTGAAGAAAAAGACGCAAACGGAGAAACGCCCTCGCCCTTTTCCGAGCTGCGCAGCGCCTACCCCGCCTATCAGCAGATCTTTGAAGAGTCGGAAGCCATCCTCAAACTGCCTCGCCATCTCTCCGTCCATCCGGGCGGCGTCATCGTAGCCCCCGGCCCGCTGACCGACCTGGTACCGGTCATGAGTTCTGGCAGCAAACGCACCGTCATCACCCAGTTTGACCTGGAATCGGTGGAGGCCATGGGCCTGGTCAAGATCGACCTGCTCGGTATCCGCGGGCTGACCGTGCTGGGTGACGTAGCCGAGTTCATTCAGGAAAATCAACCCGAACATTATGCCACCCGCCTGGCGGTGCTGGATGCCACCCCGCAGATCGACCCCGCCACCGCCGACCGCATCGAAACCGGCCAGACTATCGGCTGTTTCCAGATCGAAAGCCCCGGCATGCGCGCCACCCTGCGCGAGATCCACGCCCGCACGGAAGACCACATCATGGCAGCGCTGGCGCTCTATCGCCCCGGCCCTCTCTCTGGCGGGCTGAAGGACGCCTTTGTGCGGCGCTTCAAGGGTCTGGAAGCGGTCGAGCACTTGCATCCATCGTTGGCACCCCTGTTGGATGAGACCTTTGGCGTGATCCTATACCAGGAGCAGGTCCTGCGCATCGCCCACGAACTGGCCGGCTTCAGCCTGGCAGATGCCGACCTGCTCAGGCGCGGCATGAGTCACTTCGACCCCGGCCGGCGCATGCAGGAGCTACAGCACAAGTTCGTCAGCGAAGCCCAGGCAAAAAGCGGTGTACTCGCCGAAACTGGCGAGCGCGTCTGGGAGATGATGGCGGCTTTCGCCGGGTACGGCTTCCCCAAGGCGCACGCGGCCTCCTATGCCCAGGTGGCCTGGCGTTCGGCCTGGTGCAAAACTCACTTTCCGGCAGAGTTCATGGCCGCGGTACTGGCAAACTGGGGCGGCTATTACAGTCAGCGCGTCTATTTAAATGAAGCGCGCCGCACTGGTCTGATTGTGCGCCCACCGCAAATCAACCACGCTGGGGTCAGCTTTTGCGCGCGCGAGCTGGATGGCCAGAAAGTCTTGTTCATGGGCCTGGAGCAGGTCAAGGATCTGACCCGCCGCTCCATCGAGCGGATCCTGCGCCTGCGGCCCTTCAGCTCGCTGGATGATTTTCTGACCCGCGCCGATCCGCGCCCGCAGGAAGCCAGCAACCTGGCAAAGGTCGGCGCGCTCGAAGGCCTGGGCTCAACGATACCCGCCAGCCTGCGCCGCTTGCAGAACGGCGGCTGGCAGAAAGGTCAAATGAGCCTGTTTAGCTGGAACGTAGCCGAGCCTGAGGATTGGTCAGCCGAACAAAAAATGACAGCCCAACAGGAATTGCTCGGCATCAGCCTGGGCGCGCACCCATTGGAACTACTCAGCGACAGGATCAACGCCGCGCGGGCCATTTCCACGCTGGAAGCAGCCGGGCGCATTGGCCAACGTGTAACGGTTGCCGGTGTGCGCCAGAGCTCTCATCGCAGCAAGACCGCCAAAGGTGAGAACATGCTCTTCCTGACTATCGAAGATTTGTCCGGAACCCTGGAGGTGGTACTGTTCCCCCAGGCCTACCGCCAGGCAAAAGATATCGTCAACTCGTCCAGCCCCATGTTGGTGACCGGAATCATCGAAATGGATCTCGAACGTGGCGAGCCCTTCTTTAAAGCCGAGAAAGTGAGCAAGCTTGAAGCATGAAAACTGAATCACGCCACCGCTTTCGTGAATACTGGCCTGCGCCAGGCGTGCTGCCGGCTGGCAGCCTGAACGCCATCACCGATGTGCCCGGTCTGAAAGTCGGGCACATAACCCTGGTCGAGGGCCAGGATGTTCGCACCGGGGCCACCGCCATCCTGCCGCATGGCGGCAACCTGTACCAGGAGAAGGTGCCGGCCGGGCTGGCAGTTGGCAATGGCTTTGGCAAGCTGACCGGCAGCACCCAGATCGTTGAGCTGGGTGAGATCGAGACACCCATCCTGCTGACCAACACCCTCGCAGTACCCGCAGCGGCGCAGGCCATCCTTGATTGGACGCTTGGACAGGCCGGCAACGAGACGGTCGAATCGGTCAATCCGGTCGTGGGTGAGACCAACGACGGTTGGTTGAACAATATCCGCAAACGCAGCCTGACGGTTGAGCATTTTCGCCTTGCCATCCAGAGCGCCGATGAGCAGGATGCGCGCGAAGGAGCGCTGGGGGCCGGGACTGGCACCATCGCTTTTGGGTGGACAGGCGGCATCGGCAGCAGTTCACGCAAACTGCCCGCAGCGCTGGGCGGCTATACGCTGGGGGTGCTGGTTCAATCAAATTTTGGCGGGGTGCTGCAGATGGCCGGGCTGCCGGTGGGGCTCGCGCTGGGACAATATTACCTGAAGGACGAACTTGACCGGCCCGCCGCGGATGGTTCAATTATGATCATCCTGGCCACAGATGCCCCAATTTCTGACCGTAACCTGACCCGCCTGGCGAAACGCGCCCTGGCCGGGTTGGCGCGCACAGGTGCAGCCATGTCAGATGGATCGGGCGATTATGCGCTCGCATTTTCAACCGCCCTGGGGGTCAGGCGCACACCAGAACGACGCACCCAGATCAGCGCCTATCCAGAACTGCCGAATGCCCGGTTATCACCGCTGTTCGAAGCAGCGATTGAAGCCACCGAAGAAGCCATCTAGAATTCACTTTGCATGGCAGCCACAACCAGCGGGTATCGCGGCACGATCCAGGCCCTGCCGCTTGATCAGGTCAGGGCGTTGAAAAGAACCTGACCGCCGGGTAAGAACCACGCAATAATGTAGATCCACTCAGCAGTCCTTCAGCTTTGCCGATAACCTTCGCAACAATTGCTTATAAATGAACGCGGAGCGCTGGTTTGCTCCAAAGCCCACTTGCACGAAGCACCAAGTACCGGGCAAATCTTCGATTAGCACTCGCCGCGCGACAAAATCAACATGGGGAAAACGAAACAAATCAGAAAATACTCAAGGTTGGGCCACAGCTGTCCGAAAATTTGAGATTCCCAAAGGTAAGCACAATAATCCAGCGCTGAGTTACCCCATCCCACCCAGATTGCCCGGGTGCTCGGTTAGCGTTAGCCTGATAGTTTGGGCTGGGCTGAATGGCTGGCAAGCTATCGACAGCCTGGAACCTGACCAAACTATTCTCGGGTTATTGGGTTAGATGACCATTTTTTATCAAGCCAGCGCTTGTACTCATGTCTAAAACGCTATACACTAATAGTGTATTAATGCACAATACTTGATCCGTAGTTCAAGATTCGCTGCCCACTAGCGTAAATACAGGCTGGTTTGTGGTGGCGAGTACTTGTAACCTTTTAACGCAATACCGCATAAGTTGCTTTTTTATATCTTTATCACCAATGTGGTTTCCAAGCTTTTACCCCTAAGCCCACAGAGAACCCCAATTGGACGCGGATTTTCGCGGATGTACGCGGAAAAACCAAAAGATTTTTGCTTTTTCCGCGCTTGTCGGCGCTCGTCCGCGTCCCAAAAGAATTTGAATAAGCAAGTTGAACTAAGCGCTACGCGCAAAAGCGAGAGATAAGGCATTCTCGATTACCAAGAAAGTGGCTATATTTCCTGGGCAAAACCCAATTCACACAGGAGATATAGCCATGAGTATTTTAAGCCAAAAAATGCAAATCGACATGCAATTGCGCGATTTCAACACCAACACCTGGATAAACGTAACCCCAAAACCTTGAGTCTTGCAGACCACGCAAATACGCCCACCGCAAGCGCAGCGCAGAGCTGAGATGCTGATGCTGGTGGTGGGCTCTACGAAGCAGCGCTCAGACATGTGCCGGGTGATCGCATCCGGCATATGTCTGCTTTTCTGGAGGCTTGAGCAAAAAGCGCATACCAGTGCTTATAAAACACGCACTATGGCGCCACAGTGTACATTCTGATCACGCCATCCCAGGTGGCAAAGGCCAGCGTGTGGTTATCGGGCGAGAAGGCCAGGCTGGTTGTCTCGGTGAGATTTTGCGAAAGATCAAGCTTGAGCGGTGGAAGCAGGTTGCCGTTGGAAACATCCCAAATGTTCAGGGTGTCGTCCAAACCGTAATAAGCCAGTAGCGAACCATCATCCGAAATGGCCATCGACCAGGAATCCGGTCCAGAATCCAGGGTCCTGAGTAACTGCAGCGGCGCAGTACGGTAAATTTCGATGACGCCGGTTTCGCCGAACAGCACCAAGGTGGATTTATCGCGCGAAACCCGTATTTCAGAGAGGCTTGTCCCCAACCTTGCGTTGATAGCGATTTCCTTCAGTACCTTGCCGGTTTCGATATCCAGAACCTGGATGGGATTGTTCCGGCTAAAAGCAATGATAGAAAGACCATCAGGAGCGAATTCAATCGATTCTAGCCAGTTTTTGGAAGGAATTTTACGGATGAGTTTTCCGGTGGCCAGATCGAACAAGCGGATGGCATGGTCATCGGTGGAAAAATAAAGCACAGCCAGCAGTTTTTTATCTGCGGAAATCGTTGTCCTGAAAGGGACTTTCCCATTCATCTCCGCCAGAAGATTCGGGTTGGAATGGATATTTTTCAAACGGCCATCTTGCGGGTCGATTTCGAAAATCGCATCATTCGCGATGGAAAGCTGCAGACCGGTGCCATCTTCGCTGTAGGCCAGGCGCGAGGCGATCGGCAGGAAGCCGGGCTGTTGGTAGGTGGAGACAGGATTACCGCTTTTCCACATGCTGAGGCTGCCATCGTTTGAAATACCGTAGACGGTTTGTCCGCCAGATGAGACCGCCACTGCCCAAAGTGGGGTTGTCAGGGCAAAAGTTTGTTGAGGGGCTTTGACAGTATCGATTGCCCAGACTTCAAGCTGGGCCGGGTTCGTGCCACCCATTACAACCCACTGGCTGTCGGGTGAGAATGCGAGGGCGGAGATGGGATCCTTGCGCTTGATATCGAAGCGTTTACCAAAAGTGGAGTAATCCCAGGCTGAGATTGTACGACTGCCACGCGATGTGAAATAGCCCCATTTAAACCTGGCTGGTTTGCTCAATAACGGGGCAAACACGCCCACGCTCCAGGGAAAATCGCTGGTATCCGCCACTTCATAAGAGACTTCCGTCCAGGATGCACTGCTCAGCCCAAAACACTGCACCCCAGCGGCCGCATCCTGGAAGATGTAGTAGGCATTTTTTCCGAGCGGATCAAACTCGACCCAGAGTGGGGTCTGCGTGTTGTTGACGTACTGATCGAGGGTTTTCAGGATCCGGCCATCCGCGACATTGACAACCTGGATGAAGCCGTTTTGACTGACCAGCACAACCTGGGTCTTGTCTGGAGAAATGTCGAGATCGGCGATGACCATGGCATCGTCACCAGCCTGGCTTTCAAGTGGGTATTCACCCAGCAGGCTGCCTGTCACCAGATCCCAGAATTTGAGCGTGGGGAGATAATCTGTGTTGAGCGAAATGGCAGCCGCCAGACTGCCATCGCGCGAAACACGAATGTGGCGGAAAAGCGGATACCCGGGGCGCGGGCTAGGCGAGTAAATGGAAAGCAGCGGGTTAAGGTCCTCAGCAGAATAGACGAATATTCCGGCGGAGCTGGCGGCGATCAGGCGTTTTTCATCGCCAGAAAGCTGCAATCCATAGGGCGATAACGACAGGCCAGTGCCAAGACCGAGTTTCTGCATCAGGCTCAGTGTGCCGCGCGGAGCGGTTGAGGTCGGTGATAAAGTTAGAGTTGGCGGAAGTATCGGAAGGGGTTTGGGGCCGGGTGTTTCAGCCAATGGTGTTTCGGTTATGGTGACCGGCATGTCTGGAACCCTGGCATTTAAACTGGTCGGCGCGGCAGAAGGCAAACTGGCCTGAACTGCTTGAGTCGTGGTTGGGGAGATTGCCGCAGCGGACAAGTTGCAGCCGGTGCAGACGGATAGCAGCAGGCAGGTATTAATAAACACAAATAAGGATTGTTTTTTCATAGTGATAAAGAATATCCTGATATCTGAATATGTAAGGATCCTGGGAATGGTTAGGATGTACTCTGCGAAGATAACAGGACTTTTAAGCGCATCACAAGCGCTTGCGCATCCTGCTCGCGTCCACTGGGAACACCAACGCGGATAGGGGCCGTATTGTATGTTTTCTTTAAATTGTCACTGGGTCTGAAGCGGTAAGGATTGGAACTGGTCATAATATAAAACAGGATAGTCTGGGATGGATTGTCGCTCTCCAGCGTTACATCGGCCAGATATGTGAATGCGCAGAAGCGGCCCTGCTGGTAGACTCCCTGCTGCCCGATATACAGCCACGCGCGGATCAAGTTTTATCAATCCTCGCAGTGCAGTTGCGCTTAATGAAGTCAGAGGTGCCATAGGGTCGTAGATGGGAAGGGTCGTTGAATAATTTGTTGAAACCAGTGGAAACCTTTCCACCATTGGCACTGTTTGGAAACAAAAAAAACCAGGACAGCGATATGATTAAAAGGGCAGTGATGCTCAGGAGCAACTGCTTGTTTTTCATGTTTCACCTTTTTCAGTCCACTTTATCTGATTATGCCTTATTGTACCCGCTTATTACTTGGACTTTGCACTTATTTGGACTTTGAACAAAATAAGCCCCTGCGGGAAACATAGTTTTTTGAAATCATTGGAGCAGAGACGCTAACCAAAACACAAGCAGGCTGCCCTCCAGGGTAGCCTGCTTGGTTCGTTCTCCGCAATGATAGTCAAGCAGAGTCTTGTGTACCTGGTGGATTAACGTCCCTTGATGGGCTCTAGCCCAAATTCAGCTCGAAAACATTCTTCGTAGCATTCAAAAACATCATCCAAAATTAATTTGCCTTTCTCAACCGAAGCATTGATGGCAGGCGCAAGGGCACCGTTTTTGGTGACAATATCTGATGGAGTGGGGAAGATCGAGTATTTCGGATATCGTGGTGCAGATTCATTGGGTAGTTGACTCATATCTACAATGGATGGATTTATTCCCAGCATCGCTGATGTTTCGAGCAAAGCAGCATGTTCAGGGTCCCAACCGGGGAATTTCCCATCGAATAGATCATCCAACGTTTTATCCTTTACAAAAGGAGCCCAGCCGGTGAGCAGAATTTTACATTGGTGTTTGTTCAGGTCGTAATTCCGCCGGGCTAATTCAATTCCTTCAATCAAAAAACTCTGGTTTTCCAAATGAGAATTCAAGATAACAATATTGTGAATACCATGTCGGATTAATTCTTCCAAAATATCACGCACCGTAAACATGAGCGCTTCTGCACCGATACAGGTTGTACCAGGAAATTGATCACCGCCTCCGATGGACGCCTGAGAACGATAGCCATATGTTAACGGAGGCATAACTACAACCGGGTAACGGTTAGCCAACTCCATAGCAATCTCATAACCCATCATATAATCGAAACCAATCGGTAGATGAGGGCCGTGTTCTTCAATTGCGCCAGCAACTAGAACAAAAATATAATTTTCTTTTACTCGTTCCGCAAATTCCGGCCAAGTAAGGTAATCCATCCGTCTTTTATCGAGAGTGGGGGATGTCATCATTATTCTCCTTCAACTTTAAATTTATTCGGTTTAATACCAAATTCGATGTCAAACGCACATTCAAAACCATCAAATACATCCTTCAGTATTCGCTGACCCTTCGCCAATGTTGTCCCTTTTGCGGAAGCCAGAGCGCCATTTTTGGTTACGATATCTGAAGGTGTAGGAAAGATTGAATATTTTGGGTATCGGTTAGCGGTCTCGTCAGGGAGTAAAGACAAATTAACAATTTCCGGGCGCAGAGCAAGCATCGCAGATGTTTCTATTACAGCAGCATGTTCCGGGTCCCAACCAGGAAAATCCCCATTTTCGAAGCAAGCATCGAGAGTATCGTCCTTAACAAAATTTCCCCACCCGGTGATCAGAATTTTTACTTGAAGATCTACAAGGTTATACTTTCGTCGCACCAACTCGATGCCTTCAACCAAAAAGCTTTGGTTTTCCAAATGACTGTTGTTGACAACGATGCGCTTCACATTGTGGCGTAAAAGCTCTTCCAGAATATCGCGTACTGTAAACATTAACGCTTCTGCGCCTATGCAAGTCGTACCAGGAAATTGATCACCACCGCCAATAGTAGCCTGAGAGCGGTAACCATACATTAATGGAGGCATGACTACAATCGGATATTGTTCAGCCAATTTGAGTGAGATTTCATTACCCGACATATAGTCAAAGCCGATCGGTAAATGAGGGCCATGTTGCTCAATTGCGCCAACTGTGAGAATGAAAATGTAGTTTTCCTTAACCCGTTGAGCAAATTCCGGCCAGGTGAGGTGGTCCATACGCCGTTTATCTAAAGAAGTTGGGTTCATGTTTTATCCTTAACTAGAGAATTATTCGACACCGCGATCTTCACGGCGATATGACTGTCCATAGGCTGCTGGCCAAGCCACCTTGCCAACAGTAATAACAATAGCTGCAATCGTAAACAGGTAGGGAATCATTAATGCAAATTGATACGGCAGTATGCTGCCAATTGCCTGGATACGAAGCTGGAGTGCATCAGCTGCACCGAAGATTAATGCACCAACCAGAACCCCTTTCGGAAGCCATTTACCGAAAACAATTGCTGTGTACATAATATAGCCTCTGCCAGCAGTCATGCCCTCCTGAAAAATGGTTGTCTGACCGATCGATAGAAAGGCTCCAGCCAGCCCGGCCATTAGCCCTGCGATCAAGATCGTACCAATACGGATACCAAATAAGTTTTCGCCTACCGAATCTACTGCTCGGGGAGATTCACCTGCCGCACGAACATTTAATCCCCAGCGCGTATTAAACATAATAAAATGTACAAAAGGAACGCAAAGGAAGGCTAAATAAACAAGAGGTGATTGATTGAAAAATATTCTCCCCAATATAGGGAGGTCCCCAAGTACAGGAATGTGCCATGTAGGCAAGCCGGTAATATCAAGGGCCTTACTCATTGGTCCGAAAAGACGCCTAAAAATAAGGCTCGTTAAACCCAGGGAAAATAGATTTAGGGCTACCCCTGTCACGATGTGATCTGTCCCAACACGCACCACGAAAAATGCAAAGATTGACGCCGCCAATAATGCCACAAGACCAGCAACAAGCAACCCTAGCCATGGATTTCCCAGGTAATACGTTGCGGTCACGGCAGTCATTGCGCCGATCAACATCCACCCTTCGCTGGCAATATTCATAATTCCAGCCCGCTCGCAAAAGATACTACCCATTGCTGCCAATAGGATTGGAGTTGTCAGACGAATGGCAGCAGCATAAAAGTCTGGGTTTGCAAAAATGACGAAAATTTGGTTCAATAAATCAAGCATGATTATCTCCTACACCATTTGAGGGGGGTAAAGGATGCTGCTCAATATCTTGTTCTCGTTCCTGTTTCACCCAGTGTTTGCCAAACCGAATGAAGTTACTTGACAGGATAAATAAAATAATTAGAGCCTGGATAATATAAATTAATGTCACAGGGATGCCTTCCAATACTTGCATACTGTTGGACCCTGCCCGCAAGCCACCGAAAAAGAAACCTGCCACCAATACACCAAAAGGATGTAGCTGACCAACCAGAGCCGTGGCGATTGAGTCATAGCCGTAGCCAGTAAGATAGGATTCGAGCATGCGATGTTCGGACCCCAACAAATGGATTGCGCCGGCGAGTCCAGCCAGACTGCCACTTATTAACATAGCCGTTAGCATTGTTCGTTTGACATTTATTCCACTTGCTTCAGCAGCTCTTGGATTCGCGCCAACAAACCGGATATTGAAACCTGTCACTGTATGCCAGAGAAACCAATATCCCGCTACAAGCAAAATAAGCGCTATAAAAATACCGGGATGAAGGCGAAGCTGAGGGATTAGAATTGGAAGTTCAGCACTACTCAGGATGTTTGCTGTTTTTGCATACTCCTGCCCTTGTAATCGAAGGGGGCCACGCACCGCCCAGCTTAAGAGCAGGACAGCGATGTAATTCATCAACAAAGTAATAATCACTTCATTTATTCCCCGCATGGCTTTTAACCAGCCCGGAATAAACGACCATAGCATTCCTCCAAACATCCCTGCCAACAACGTCAAAGGAATATGTACTATTGCCGGTAAGCCTACGACGCTGGTTCCTACAAGGGTTGCGAATACCCCGCCCATCAGAATTTGCCCTTCGACACCTATGTTAAAAATTTGAGCTCGATAAGCAATAGTCACAGCCAGCCCACCAATTAGAAGTGGCAACGATTTTATTATCGTAGTGCCAATAGCAGAAGGGGTTGCTAAAGCGCCATCAAACAAGGCAAGATACGTGTTGATTGGGTTGTACCCAAGTATAAAAATCAGCACTCCACAGACCAAGAGTGCGAACACAACTGCTATCAGAGGAGGTAATAATTTCTTTCCAGCACGCCTGACATTCTGAAGGATTGTCGTTTTAATATTCTGGCCAAAAGATGAATTAATAGTGGTCAAGGCTACTCCCCTACATTTTCTGCATGGCGGAGGCCCGCCATCATCAAGCCGATATTTTGCAACATATCTGGAGAAGTATTTACAATGCCCATAATTTCTCCCCGGTACATCACTGCGATCCGATCGCTTAATGCCAGTATCTCCTGCAGCTCGGTTGAGATTAACAAAATAGCTGTGCCTTTGGATCGCTCTGCTAGTAAACGGTTATAAACCTGCTGTGTCACCCCAACATCTAGCCCACGGGTAGGTTGAGCGGCAATGATAATTTTCGGGTTGTGGCTGAGAGCAGCAGCAAGTACAACCCGTTGTTGATTGCCACCCGAAAGAGTTGACAAGGATGCACGGGCAGATGAACTGCGGATGTGATACTCTGAAATTGAATGCTTTATGAAGCCATGAATTTGGCCAAAATTGAGAATACCCCGATTTGAGTATGGAGCTTCTGCAATACTGTTTGCGACAAGGTTTTCCTCTACGGTAAGGGTTTGCGCAATTCCACGATCCAACCGGTCGCTGGGTATGTGTGCCAACCCCAACTTGTGGCGATGCGAGGGAGAAAATTTTGTAATATCTTCGTTCTGTAACAAAATCTTTCCGTCTGTAAGCGCCCTTAATCCAGTCAGAACTTCTTCTAATTCTAACTGCCCATTACCGTCTACCCCGGCAATTCCCAGAATTTCACCCTGGGAAATTGTGAATGAAACATCCCGCAAAGCCGGAAGACCACGATCTCCCGAGACTTGAAGATTCCGTACTTCTAAAGCAATTTTCCCAGGATTAGCAGCAGGTTTATCCAGCTCTAACACTACTTCCCGCCCGACCATCATCTTCGCCAACTGGTGAGCATCGGTATCGCGAGTTCTAACAGTCCCGATCACCCTTCCATCTCGTAGAACAGTAGCCCTATCGCTGATAGCCACAACCTCTTCCAGTTTATGGGTAATCATAATCACTGCCAGGCCACTAGCTGTTAAGCGCTTGAGAACAGCAAAAAGATCGCTCACTTCCTGTGGGGTCAAAACAGCGGTAGGTTCATCCAATATGAGTAATTTGATATTCCTGTAAAGGGCTTTCATGATTTCTACCCTCTGTTGAATTCCTACAGGAAGCTGCCATACAAGCGCACGCGGGTCAATATCCATACCATATTCTTTACTCAAAGCAAGAAGCCGGGTTTCAACTCTATCAAGATCAAGAAAAGGTCCTCGTGACGGAGGTAAGCCTAAAACAATATTTTCAACCACCGAGAGAACCGGAATAAGCATAAAGTGTTGGTGCACCATACCAATGCCAAGATCAACTGCCGCTCGGCTGTTTCTTATCTGAATCGGCTCTCCTTTCCAAAATAATTGGCCTGAATCGGGCTGAAGCATGCCATAGAGACAATTCATTAATGTCGATTTTCCAGCACCATTTTCTCCCAATAATGCCAGTATTTCGCCTTCGTTAATAGAAAATGAAATACGGTCATTAGCAAGGACACCTGGAAATTCTTTGCTGAGATTTTCTATTCTAAGTAATTCAACCATATAATTCCTCAAATTCTTACCCACCCCAGGTCAAATCTGGGGTGAGTAAGAATAATAGAATTGCTGTTTAGAGGTCAGGTCGAATAGGTACCTGAAGTTTCCCGTTTATATAATCTTTAACTCCCTGGTCGATTTCTTTCTGGTAATCGGATGGGGTGTTTGTGCCACACCATGCAAGATTTTGGGCGCCATCCTTAACACTGTAAACAGAATGACCTGGTTTTAGCTTACCTGCCTGGAAGTCTTCTCCAGCCAGTTTTAGCAAAGATCCTGGAAGTTGGACAAGGCTAACCAGTGTATCATTAGGCATGTAACTGCATATATCGCCTGTCCAACCTTCAACTTTGATTTTCTTACCAGCCTGGTTGGCTTCTTTAATAGCCTCGAATACACCAAAATCACCCGAACCTGCTATTGAAAGAATAACATCCACACCACCTTCAATGTTCGCTTTTGCAAGTTCCTTGGCCTTTACCGGATCCTGCCAACTCCCCACGTAACTTATTACAACAGTCACATTAGGATTAACTTCTTTAGCTGCTGCTTCGAAAATCTCTTTGTCGGCAGACACTATCGTAGATTCAGTACCCGCAATCCATGCCAATTTTCCAGTCGGGGACATTTTCGCAGCTACCTTCCCCATAAAATAAGCCATTTCGCCAGTGATCCATCCATTGGAACTAAAATTATCGCCACCTTTATTATTTTCATTTAATTGAACCCATTTGGTATTTGGGAATTCTGGTGACACTTTAAGCATGGGGTCGCCAAAAAGCCAGCCCGGGCCAAAAACAATATCGTAATTTTTGCTGGCATAGCTTCGCATCAAATCTTCCATGTTTGATGTTTCCGTATTATCCGAGTAAGTAACCTCCCAACCATATTTTTTGGAAAGTTCCTGAAGCGCTGCCCAACTGGAGGTATTCCAACCAGTATCGGCTAATGGGCCTTCCAGTAATACAACTGCCTTAATCGATTTTTTGGGCACTGGCGTAGGTGATGGGGCGACCGCAGGTGCACATGCAGCTAGCATGGCGATCACCAGAAGAATACAGAAAACGCGTATAACCTTCCTCACATTTTTGGACATAAACACCTCTATTCGGAACGATAGATTTGAATGTTATTGAATAAATCCTATGCACAAAACGGGCAGCTTGATGTAATAATTTGCCTTGAACGAATATAACGAAAAGCCACCTCCTTACTTAAGTTAGAATAAAAAAATCACCCAAAAAAAACCTGAAAATCCGTTTGTTTGTTCTTACAAATCAATGGACTTCGGTTTTGTGAGGTTTGAATATCGAATTGAAGAAAGCAATTCACCGATGGGATTTCCTTTTAGAAGATAGCAAAATCCTCCTGCATCAAGGACCACCTTGCGTTTTTTCTCATCGATAAACAGGGTCATTACTATCACACGGATTTTCGGGTAAAGAGTTGTTATGCTGCGGGTGAGTTCCACGCTGTCCATCCCAGGCGGGTTTAAATCAACCACCACTACGTCCGGATTAGTCTTTCCGCACAAAGCGATGGCATCATCACCGTCGGTCGCCTCACCAACAACCAACATGTCTTCGTGGGTGGCAATATGCTTTGCCAGCCCATGAAGGACTATTTCGTATTTGTCAACAAGTAAGATGCGAATTTGAGATTGAGTCATTGGGTGACCTATTAGTCACCTCAACTATATAACATTAAAATAACCTTGTATATCAGGTGGCTGGGGGATATTGGTATCGGTCATCTGACCGATACCCGGTCTTTCAGGACAAAAGGTGATGCTCAATCGCAATTCTTACAGCCTTAAGGCGACTGGAAACTCCCAATTTCGCAAGGATATGGCTGGCATGTGTTTTAATGGTTGACCGGCTAATCCCCAGCTTTAATGCAATCTCAAGGTTATTCAGACCGGCGGCCATTAGTTTAAGAATTTCCATCTCTCTCGCCGAGAGGTTTGGCAAGCCCTTACCGCCCAGTGTATTGATCAATAAATGTGTGGCTTCAGGGGACAGGGTCGGCAATCCCAGATTGGCTTTTCGAATTGAGTCGCCCAATACATCAATAGTCACATTCTTCTGTAAATAGCTTATCGCTCCGGCTTCCAGAACATCCATTACCATGTTTTCTTCTTCAAAACTTGTAAGAGCAATTACACGGGTATTGGGATGTTTGTGGGTTATCACGCGAGTTGCTTCAATGCCATTCATTTGGGGCATGATTAAATCCATCAAAATCACGTCCGGATCCAACTTATCACTCATACTGATTGCTTCCAGTCCATCACGGGCCTCACCAACCAACTCAAGGTCATCGAAAGCTTGTAATAAAACGCTTAGTCCCTTTCGAACCATGTCATGATCATCAACTATCAATACGCGAATGCAATTTGGATGGGTCATTATGTATCCTGTCGGTCCAGATTTTGCCATTCTAGATTAATAACAGTTCCATTTCCGGGGACGCTGTTAATTTTGATAACAGCTTTTATCGAAGCGGCCCGCTCGTGAAAGATATTCAGACCTAACCTATCCGGGGGAACCTTGGAAAGGTCAAATCCGCACCCATTATCAATAATTGAAAGAGAAACTGTATCCCACCGGTTTTCAAAATTAATAACCACTTGGCTAGCCTTGGAATGCTTTACAACATTATGGAGTGCTTCCTGGGCGATTCTGTAAAAAGCAATTTGAACATCAGCCGGGAGGAAATACCGGCCTTTAATATCAGCCACTACATTTATATGTGACCGACCTGCAAGTCCAGCAACAAGTTGATGCATCAAATCCCCAAGGTCTGCATTGATTAAGGCTTGTGGACGTAACTCGACCAGTAGATTGCGCATTTCTGCGAGCGCACCTTGGGTTAACTTCTGTAGCTCCACCAAATCTTGCTTAACAATTTCTGGGCTGCGATCCCAGATTCTTGGGAGCGTTTCAGCAATGACTGATGCCGAAAAAAGTGATTGGCTTACCGCATCATGCATCTCACGTGCCAGGCGTTGCCTTTCTTGTAATACTGCCAACTCTTGTGCCTGCTTATGTAAACGCGCATTGCGTATTGCAATCGAACCCTGATTGGCAAAGGCATGCAGGCGTTCAATTTGGGAATCTTTGAAAAATTTCGAGACCGCACTTACCAGACAAAGATAACCAATTATCTGTTTCTCAAAGTAAATTGGGACCCCAACAAAGGATTGTACCCAATCTGTCTCTTTTAGCTTCAACCATTCCGGAATTTCAAGAGTATCATGAAGATCAATCACTGGTATGCAAATTAAAAGCAACGCTTCAATCTGACTATGTTCAGAAAACCCTTTGTAGCGGACTATTCGGGCGCAATTTTGGGGATCATCAATCAATAAGATGAATGCCGCATCGTGCGGAACCACTTTTTCTACATTAGACAGAATGCGGTCCAGAACTTCGTTTAGGTCAAGGGTGCTATTTAGTATAGCTGCGGTATCTGCAAAAGCTTCCGCAAGAATACGTTGCTCATGTTCAGCGGATTCTGCCTGCTTCCGGCGGGTAATATCGGTGGATATTCCACAAATGGCGTAGGATTCTCCCGTTTCCCGCCGCAATGGAAACAGAATAGTTAGCAGGTTTAGCGGTAGCCCTTCACGGATAACGATTTCATCGAATTCCTGCTGGGTGTCTGAAGCAATCACTGCATTATCATGGTCTTCAAAAACATCAGCGATTTCCCGTGGGAGCACTTCATGCGGAGTCCTTCCTTGAATATCTCCGCTCTTAATGTTAAACATTTCTTCACTTTTTCGGTTTGTGAGAATATAGTGTCCATTCAGATCTTTAATGTAAATATACGCTGGGGAATGATCAAGAATTCCTTGTAATAGCGATTCACGGTCGAGCTGGGTTTCATCTTTCTGATCTTCGTTTTTTTTGCTGTGATCCATAGATCCATCTTTCCAAAAAATGTAGTTTCTGAATTCTACATCAGCATAAAAATATCAGCATATTTTTCGACTAGCGGGATTTCGTAGCAGTACGAAGACACCTGTACGCCCACCAGAAGGCTTCTGCTGGGTTTGGCGATTTCGTACGAAGACACCTGTACGCCCACCAGAAGGCTTCTGCTGGGTTTGGCGATTTCGTCAACCCCAACCCGGGATGAATAAGAGCATCAGTTGGCGATAAGCGCCATTCTAAGCCGCTGCGTATAATCTACTGCTACGAAAGCCCCTAGCGAAGAATTTTATTAATGAATACACCCCCTGAAAACCACAGCAAAAACAAAAACCTTAAGTTAAGATCATTAGGCGAGGAATTTTGTAAAGTTTCTCAATATTGTAGCATATTCGTTATACCCTGTCTCGGTTTTACAAATAATTCGCAGTACCGCATAACTTGCTTTTGACTTGAAAAAAAGGGGAACTCATGGCAAACTTATTTTTGACAAAAGGAGCGCGCCATGAGAACCCATCGAGAATTGTACTCGGAAAAGAAATTTGTGTATGAGTGTGAAT
>JAPLGT010000232.1:0-5136 GCA_026390035.1 Chloroflexota bacterium | reverse complement strand
GGCATTCAGAAGACCGTCAGCGAAGCCGTCAGCGCCATGAAAGAATCCGCCACAGAAGTCGAGTCGGGCGTCATCCGCGCCAATTCGGCCGGCGAAGTCCTCAACAACATCCTGGAAGCAGCTGAATCGGTCTACAAGCAGGCTGAAGAAGCCGGCAGTGCCGCAGCCAGGGTCAGCGTGGCCGCCGGTGAGCTGGTCGGCGCGGTTGACTCAGTCTCAGCCGTGATCGAAGAGAACACCGCCGCCACCGAGCAGATGGCCGCCAATTCAACTGAACTGACCCAGGCGATTGAGAACATCGCCAGCGTCAGCGAAGAGAACAGCGCCGCCGTCGAAGAAGTCTCGGCTTCCACCGAGCAGGTCTCGGCCCAGGTTGAAGAGGTCTCAGCTTCGGCCGCCTCGATGATGGACATGGCCAAGAACCTGCAGCAGATCGTGGCACAGTTCAAATTGAAATAAAGTCCGATTGGGGCACGGCATAAACCGTGCCCCAATAATGATAGGAGAGTAAGCATGGAACAACAACTGGTTGTCTTTGATCTGGCTGGTGAATCCTATGGCATCAACATCGCCGCAGTCGAAAGCATTATCAAAATGCAGACGATTACCCAGCTTCCGCAAGCCCCCGTTTACGTCAAGGGCGTCACCAATCTGCGCGGCAGCGTTCTGCCGGTCATCGATCTACGCATCCGTTTCGGTCTGGAAATTCAGGAAATATCCCGTCAGACGCGCATTATCATCGTCACCATGGGCAACCTCAAAGTGGGCGTGGTGGTGGATGGCGTCTCGGAGGTACTGCGGGTCCAGGACGACACCATCGAAGCCCTACCTCCCATGGTCAGCACTGTCAATTCGGCTTTTCTGAAAGGTATTGTGCGCCTGGAGAATCGCCTGATCATCCTGCTGGAACTTGGTAAGGTACTGGATTTTGAAGAACAGAAATCCCTGGCCGCAATGGCCTGAGGCAGATAGACCCCGCGCTAGTATGGCGCGGGGTCTTCTTTTTCCGTCCAGATTTCGGCAAGCCAGCGGGGAGCAAAATATTTTACGCATAATTTACGGGTATTTTCTTTCGATTTAATTTTACCCACCATTAAAACTGCTAAAATGATTTGCGCACCAAACCAGATCGGCTTTTCCTTTGTAACAGGGGCATACAAGGAATTCTCCTCCAGGTTGAATTAATTGGGATGTGAGTTTAGAAAGTCGGGATGATTTATTAGCACTTCATCCGCCGGCATTCTTTTACCAAAGAAAGTCCGGAAGTCAATCCAATCACGAGGTCACCAGATGTCCCCCATCCTTCAAAACAGTCTGATCATATTTGCCCTATTGGTACTATCCGCTGTGCTGATCCAATTGATCATCAGCAGGCTGACGGGCAAAGGCATCATACTCACTTTTTCGGCGCTGATCCTGGGAGTGGTACTTGTCGATAGTGAGCTGGCATATATCCTGGGGCAGATGGAGCTAAACGTACGAAATGTTATTTTAATCTTTGGCCCCGGAATTTTGCTGACACTCAGCGTCATTACCATTTTATTCCGGATCGTTGTTATGCCCGTGCGGACCCTCATCGCCACCACCAATCGTCTGGCGCAAGGTGACTTGCAAGGCGATATATCCTACTCAAACGATAACGAAATTGGACAACTGGCAGCCGGTCTGGCCCAAATGATCGCCTACCAGCGTGAGATAACCAACCTGGCGAACGAAATTGCGCGCGGCAACCTGGGGATAAATGTACAGGTAAAATCTGATCAGGATGAATTGGGGCTGGCTTTCCAAAAAATGAGCAGCCAGTTAAACAGCGTCATTCAAAAAGTCTCTCACTATGCAACTGACCTGCAGGCTGCGTCCATCCGCCTGGCAGCCGCATCAAAACAATCGGGCGAAGCCACCAACCAGATTACGCACACCATCCAGCAGGTGGCAAAGGACAGCGCCTTCCAGGCTGAACACGTCACAAAAACGGCTGGTTCGGTCGAGCAAATGGGCCGTGCCATCCATGGTGTTGCCAGGGGCGCCCAGGAACAGGCGATCGCGGTCAGCAAGGCATCGCAGGTAGCCGCGCGGATTGGGCAAGCCATCGAACAGGTCACCAGCAATGCCCAATCGGTGACCCGTGATTCAGCCGAAGCTGCCAGGTACTCACGCGATGGATCCAAAACCGTTAAGGAAACCATCACTGGCATGGAATCGATCCGCAGCAAGGTCAGCATTTCCGCTGCCCGGGTCCAGGATATGGGTGCCCGTTCCGAAGAGATCGGCGCAATCGTCGAGACCATCGAAGATATCGCCAGCCAGACCAACCTGCTGGCCCTCAACGCCGCGATTGAAGCAGCCCGCGCCGAGGGTTCCGGGAGACAGACCAACGAAAGAATGGCGCAAGATCACCTGGTTGGGGTAGCCCGGATGTTGGCTGAATTGCTAACGCGTACAGCAGTCCCGCTCTCATCGCCAGACCTGGCTGATATGTCTCAACGCCTGAACGTGGAAGCGCTGAGTATTTCTGACAGCGATGGCGTGGTCGTGACCGCCAGCCGCCCAGAATTGATTGGCTTCCGGTTTCCGGATGATGGCAAAGGACAGGCAGCGGCTTTCCGAACTCTATTGGATCAAAAAAATGGAGTAGTAGTACAGCCAATCTCACAGCGTGATTCGGATGGCAAGTTGTACCTATTTATTGGTATTTCACGTCAGGATCTTCCCGGCATCATTCAAGCCGGAATGCCGGCTCAAGAGCTGTTGCAATTTGGAGGGATCTCCCGTGGCTTCGCAGTTGTGGCTGATGAAGTCCGCAAGCTGGCTGAACGCTCAAGCCTGGCCACCAAAGAAATTGCCGGGTTGATCAAGGGCATCCAGAAGACCATCAGCGAGGCTGTCAGCGCCATGAAAGAATCTGCCAGCGAAGTCGAGTCGGGCGTCGTCCGCGCCAATTCGGCCGGTGAAGTGCTCAATAATATTCTGAGTGCCGCCGAATCAGTCTACAAGCAGGCCGAAGAAGCCGGCGGCGCAGCCGCAAAAGTAAGCGCGGCGGCCAGCGAGCTGGTTGGCGAGGTCGACTCAGTCTCAGCCGTAATTGAAGAGAACACGGCCGCCACCGAAGAAATGGCCGCCAATTCAACCGAATTGAGCCAGGCGATCGAAGATATTGCGAAAATCAGCGCGCAGAACAGCGCTGCGGTCAAAGCAGTCTCGGCCTCCACCGAGAAAGTCCAGGCCCAGGTCGAAGAGGTCTCGACCTCCGCCGCCTCGATGCTGGATATGGCCAGAAGCCTGCAGCAGATTGTGGCGCAGTTCAAGTTAAAATAATGTCCCGCAGGACTATTACGTTGCAATGGTTGAAAAAAGGTGCGTGGCCATGGCCACACACCTTTTTTTATGCACAATTTATCCATAATTTCTCTCAATTTTATTTCGTTAATAATTTTCTTAATATACAATGGTTAAACTTCATCACAGGTAAGATTTTGTTGTGGTGGAAACTGGGGGTGATATTCATTATGGCCTGGTAAACCCGAGCTATTTCGGGTTCCAGGTGTGCCACCGGCCAGAAGGAATGAGAATATGTTTTCAGGAATATTAAAAAGTTGATCGAAACGTAGTTCTAATTACGCGCATCAGGATCGTTTTTATGAGATTAGCTGCTAATTATTTATTGGTAGAGCATGCCCAGGTCTGAAGTTTTATTTATAAACATCAAGTGAGCGTTTAAGGAGAAAAGCCATGAAATGGATCAATAATCTCAAGACGGGTGTCAAACTGTTTGGCAGTTTCGGTGCAGTCATCTTGCTTATGATCGCGATTTCTTTGATCAGTTACAACGGCATGAACAACATCAACAATGGGATGACGTCGATGTACTTCGACCGGACATTGCCAATTCAACAGTTGGGGTTAGCCAACATGGAAGAGTCGAATCTCAGGATCTATCTAAACGGGATGATCGTCTTCCCTGAAAATATCGATAAGTACGAACAGAACCTCAACGCCAGTATTAACAATATGAACACCCAGTTGGATGCTTATCGCGCCACCCAACTTGATCCAGAAGAGAAGACTGGGTTGGCAAGTTTCGATAAGAACTGGCCACTTCTTCAGCAGGAAATTAAAAATATTACCGCCAGTGTCAAAAATGGCGACCTTGCTGGCGCTAAAACATTGCTGGGAGCAGGTTCGCAATTCATAACAGCCTACACAGATGTGGAAACTGCACTAAACGAACTGTCAGCAATCAACTCGCGGATAGCCGGCGAAGTCAACGCGCAAGGCGATGTGACCTTTGCTTCTTCCAGAAATTTACTGATTGGGGTTGCAATTTTTGCGATTTTACTGGCCCTGGGCTTGGGAACCGTGATTAGCCGCTCGATCACCTTACCTCTGGCTATCATGTCCGGGTCCCTGGCAAATATCAGCAAGGGCAATCTTAACCGGGATGTATCGCAGGAAATAAAAGATTCCCTAACGAACCGGGATGACGAATTTGGGACTGCCGGAAAGAACCTGGCGGGGGCTGAAATCTATATGCAAGAAATGGCGCAGGCCGCCAATAGCATCGCACAGAACGACTTATCCTTATCGGTCAGCCCTAAATCGGAAAAAGATGAACTAGGGAATGCCTTCTCAAAGATGATTGCCAGTCTCCAAAAGGTAATCGGCCAGGTAGCCGACAGCGCCAATTCGGTGGCATCCGCTGCCGCACAGCTGGCCAAGGCTTCCGAACAATCTGGTGAAGCCACCAACCAGATCGCCATCACCATCCAACAGGTTGCCAAGGGCACCACCGAACAGACTGAAGGCGTCACCAGGACGGCCGGATCAGTGGAGCAGATGAGCCGCGCCATCGACGGCGTGGCCAGGGGCGCGCAGGAACAAGCCAACGCCGTCACCAAGGCTTCGCAGGTAGCTTCGCGCATCAGCACCGCCATTGAACAGGTCACCACCAACGCCCAGGCCGTCACCCGTGATTCAGCCGAAGCTGCGCGCTACTCCCGCGATGGTGCCAAGACCGTCAAGGAAACCATCATCGGCATGGAAGCCATCCGTGCCAAGGTCGGCATCTCGGCCACCAAGGTTACAGAGATGGGCACCCGCTCCGAAGAGATCGGCGCGATCGTCGAGACCATCGAAGAT
>JAPLGT010000311.1:0-5224 GCA_026390035.1 Chloroflexota bacterium | reverse complement strand
GTTCATAATCTCGTGCTAGGTTTACTCAAACGCGCTGGCTTTGTCAACTCTGCGAAAGGTCGCCGTTGGTATGAAGGCCATATTCAGGATGCCTTTGCCCTGCTCACTTCTGGAAACTCGTTTTCTTGAGAACGCCATAACGTATATAGTTAGTTAACTTGACAAACTCTATTTAATCATGTTATTATAGGTAAGGTAATATTTATCCATATGTTATTAATTCTGGATTTATTCAAAAATAATGGCAAATTTATCCCAATTCACGTGGGCTCCACCAAACCAATTAGTAAAAAAAATTAACAAATTCACTGTTCTGGATTTGATTCGATTCACTCCAGGTGGGATTTCACGCGCCGAATTGGCACAACGTATGGACCTCAGTCGCGCAGCGATGACTCTCATTGTTAATGACTTACTTGACTCGAAGGTCATTCACGAAACCGAACTTCGCACCAAAAAAAATGGTCGCCCCCCCATTATTCTGGAAGTAAACTCAACTCGTGGACTTGTTATGGGTATTGACATGGGCGCATCCCATATCTCCATCATCATGACAGATTTTGGCGCGCAAGTTATCGACGAGATCGAAGTCCCTTTTAGCATCGCAGACGGCCCAGAATTATGTATCAGGCAGGCCGACACTTTAGTAAGTAATTTATTAAAAAAGAATAACGCTACCATCCAGGACATTTACGCAATTGGTTTGGGTGTTCCCGGACCGATTGATAGTCAGGCGGGCATGGTTTATGCGCCACCGCTTATGCCCGGTTGGGACGGATACCCTATTCAGCAATACTTGCAAGAAAAATGGGGCCTACCCGTGTCATTAAATAATGATTCGGAATTAGGTGCATTGGGCGAGTGGGCTTATGGAGTTGGGCGGGGAGAAAACCACCTCGCCTATATTAAAGTCGGCAGTGGGGTAGGCTGCGGGCTATTACTTAATGGTCAAATTTACCACGGCGCCACCGGTTCAGCGGGCGAAATAGGGCACCTTACTATTGTTGAAAACGGCCCCCTTTGCGACTGTGGAAACTCAGGCTGTCTAGAAACCCTTGCAGGCGGTAAAGCAATCGCACGCCAGGCCCGAGATGCGATCCTCAGTGGCCAACGCACTCTTCTAACAGGGATGGGCCCAATCGAATTGCTCACAGCGCGTGACGTCACATCTGCCGCAAGGCGAGGCGACTTGGTTTCTCAGAATATCATCGCTAGTGCAGGTCGCTACCTCGGGATTGCGATTGCGGGATTGGTAAACTTGTTCAATCCGCAAACAATTGTAGTTGGTGGCGGGGTTGCCCAGGTTGGAGACCTTTTACTTCAACCAATTCGCGATACCGTCACTCAACGCAGCTTAAAAGCATCAGCTCGAACTGTTAAAATTAATACAGCCGTGCTCCGGCGTCATTCTTCGGGCATGGGTGCGATCGTCCAGGCATTGTCAATTGCATTGCACCAAGTCGCAGATGAAAGGAGGTGAGCTAATTACCACGTGACTTTCACGAGTCTGGTTAACTAGAATCGATTTCCACGAGTTGTAGAGAAGCGAAAGGCTTCTCCAACGAATTACAACACATTCACAAGGAGTAAGAGAAATGAAAAAGTCTTTGCTGGCCATTGTCAGCATCCTGCTCGTCGCTGCTTTTGTACTTGCAGCCTGCGGCACCCCCGTCGCCCCTGTTGCCCCAGCTCAAATTGAAGTCACATTCTGGCACTCTTACGGCACCGGTTCCGCTGAAGAAACCGCGCTCACAAAAGTTTTGGCCGCGGCTGCAGTTGATATGCCCCAGTACAAAATAAACGTACTCCAGATCCCATTTGCCGATATCTATAATAAGTATCGCACCGATGTCGCCGCCGGTGGCGGCCCAGACATGTTCGTCGCCCCCAATGATTCGCTGGGTGATGATGCACGCGCCAGCCTGATCGCCGACATCACTGATCTCGCCAAGGGCAAGCTCGGTGGTATCAGCCCGTTAGGCATCGATGGCATGTCCCTCGATGGCAAACTTTATGGTGTGCCCGAATCGCTTAAGGCTGTTACCCTGTGGTACAACAAGTCCTTACTGCCCGAAGCTCCCAAGACCACCGACGAAGTAAAGAAACTCATGGATGCCGGCACCGCAATTTCCCTTAACTATGGTTGTTACCATATGTTTGGTTATTACAGCGCTTTCGGCGGATCAATCTTCGATCCTAGCTGGAAAGTCAATGCTGACCAGGGGACTGGCGTTGTAGATGCCTTCACCTTCCTGAATTCCACTTACCAGGTCCAGAAGAAAAATGGCTGGGCTATGAATGACAGCGATGGCCTTGCGCCCTTCAACGAAGGCAAACTTGCCGCGATCATGAATGGTAACTGGGCCATGGCCGATTACAAGAAAGCCCTGGGCGATAAGTTGGGCGTTGCTCCGCTGCCCGCTGGCCCTGCCGGCCCCGCCAAGCCTATGGTCGGCGTTGATGGTTATTACATTAACCCGAACAGCGCCAATCAGGCAGCTGCCCTGGATGTTGCTCTCTACCTGAGCAACGCCAAGTCTCAGACAACTATGATGAACGAAGCTGGGCATGTTCCGGTTCGCACAGATGTCACAATTACTGACCCGTTGATCAAGGGCCTCGTAGATGCCTTCAACGTTGGCGCAACCATCCGCCCTCAGGTTAAAGAACTTGGTAAATACTGGTCCAATTTCTGTGGTTCCGATGCCATTTATGAAAAAGGTATCGCACCCGGAAAATTTGTCACCGATGCAACCGCAGGTGCCAACAAGTAAAGCTTTTCCGAATATAAAAAGCGAACAGGGTTTCCCCTGTTCGCTTTTTACTAAAAATATCCATAAGTACTGGACACATCTTACCCAACTAGTTAAAATGCAGGTAATCAGGTCATAAGGAGCCATGAGATGGCAACCGTAACTCAAAAAATGGATACCCGCAAAAAAAATAATCTCAGCAAGGCATTGCTTCCATATATGTATCTGCTGCCTGCCTTTATCGTAATGGGAGTAATTACTTTTTACCCGTTGATCTATCAAGTAATTGTCTCCTTCACAGATTTTCAAACCAAGGATCTCAGGCTTGGACTTAATTCTCCAGTTTTAAATTTTATCGGTTTAAAAAACTATATCAATATTTTCACCGGCGGTCTGCCTGTTCAGAATTTTGAATTTTTCCGAGTATTAATTTACAATTTTTGGTGGGCAATCACTAACGTGCTAGTCCATGTGCCTGCCGGGGTGCTGATTGCTGTTTTATTAAACTCGGAAGGATTATGGCTGAAGAAGATATATCGCGCTGTCTACATTCTTCCCGTTGTTGTCCCACCCCTGGTGGTAGCAACGGTCTGGCGCAACATCTTCGATGAACAATATGGCGCAATGAACCAACTGCTTACAGCGATCATGCATCTTCTCGGATCAACCGATATTGTTCGTCTGCGCTGGATGACCGAATACGCAGCTCCCATCCCCTGGCTGCTGCCTGGCGGCCCACTGCCACTGGCTTATTATGCCATGATGATTGCTAATTTTTGGCTAGGATGGCCATTTATGACGGTAGTGGCCACTGGCGCGCTTCAAAGTATCCCAAAGGACCTTTATGAAGCAGCAGAAATTGATGGGGCATCAGGTCCTCAAAAATTTTGGACCATTACTGTGCCGCTTCTCCGTCCGGCAATGATCCCCGCAGCCGTCTACGGCTTCACACTCTCATTCAATCTTTTTGCTTTTGTATTCTTCATGTCTGGTGGCGGTCCTGCGCGCTCCACTGAGATCCTGGTGACTTTTGCCTATGACTTAGTACGCAATTTGCGGCTTTTCGGTGCCGCAGCTGCCTTCTCGGTTATTATCTTTTTTGTAGGAACAGTGGTATTTCTAATTACCAATCGAATCACGCATGCTACCGAAAGCTATTCGGAAGGTTAATATGAATACAAATACTAATCCCGGAAATAAAAACATCCTTATGCGTATTCTAACCATGAATACGTCCAACCAGAAAAGCGGGCGCAGTTTACCATTATGGAAACAGCTTCTGCTGCAGTTGCTAACCCTGGCAATTGGTTTTGAAGTGATGTTTCCCATTATGTACATCATCGCGCTGTCGTTTAGCTCAAAGACTGAGCGACCGTCAACTCTTCAGCTCATTCCAACCGAAATCTCCACAGTAGCATACATGCAAGTACTCACCCGGCCGACTGCCAATCCAGTTTCCTTTCTGGAGCTATTAAGAAATAGCTTCCTATTATCAGTCGGTGTTGGTCTGGTTGCCCTGCTCGTAGCTGTCACAGCTGCCTACGCTTTTTCACGCTTCCAATTCAAAATGCGCCAGGTGCTCATGGTTTTGGTTTTTATTCCGCTGCTGATGCCTGCGGTTGGCCTCTCCACACCCCTTTACCTTTTGATGAACAGCGTGCGTATCACCGATTGCGGCAATGGAATTACAGCTATCGCGCCATTTATGACTTGCGCCGCAGGAGTAACGGGCAAACTCGTCTTCAACTTGCGAGATTCTCTGTTGGGAGTTGGCATAGCCATGATCTCCGGTGCGCTTCCCTTCGCAGTCTGGAATCTAAAAGGCTATCTCGACACTATTCCACATGAACTGGAAGAAGCTGCGGCAATTGACGGTGCGGATTCTAATCAGGTGTTTTTCTTGATTGTCCTACCGCTGGCCATCCCCCAGCTAGCTGTAACCTTCTTCTTGGGTTTCATCGGTCACTGGCAGGAATTCGCACTACCCTGGCTGTTCCTGACCAAACCAGAAAATTACACTCTATCAATGACACTTTATAATATGACCGGCCAGTATGCCAGCAGTATTCCATGGAATCGCTTTGCAGCCATGGCAGTCATTGTGGCACTACCCGTAGCGGTCATTTATATTGCACTCCAAAAATATATCACAGGTGGCCTGACTACAGGCGCCGTCAAAGGGTAACTCACTGCCAGGGCGGCCAGATGGCCGCCCTTTTTATTTCCGGAAAATATGAAACGATTTCTTTCCTTATCCCTGTTTGTGTATTTGATTGTCGCTTGTACTCCATCCAGAGCAACAACCTTACCCACTTCAATAACACCAACAGTCATACCAACCCTTATCCCCCGCCAGCCCCTGTCCGAACGGATTTGGTGGCGAGATGCTGTTTTCTATGAGATTTTTGTTCGCTCGTTTTCCGATTCAAATAGCGACGGTATTGGGGATTTCAACGGCATCACTCAAAAAT
>JAPLGT010000316.1:0-1559 GCA_026390035.1 Chloroflexota bacterium | reverse complement strand
GGCTGTGGGTGGGGGCATCTGGTTGGTGGATATATGTGCCGATGAGTTTTTCGAGGGTGCGGATGCTGCCGATGTGGCAGTAGTCACGCAGGGCGGTGTTGGCGCGGGAAGATTCGGGTGAGGTTTCTGGTAATTGTTGGTCTGGTGATGTGGCGGGGCGGGTGGGGTCGGTTGGATCCCAGGAGATGGCGGGTGGGTTTGTCAGCTGGCACCTGCTTACGTCTCCATCGCCACAAAAAAAATTGGGGGTTGGAAGAGCTTGCAAAGGCATCATCTGTTAATAAAAGCACAATTAACCGCTTGGAAAATAACCAAAGTGACCGAATTTCACTCACCGCAGCAGTGAACCTTGACCGGGCGCTTGATGCGGGCGGTCAGGTTTTTTCGATGTTTTGGGCGGCTGCACAGCTACAGATGGGTGTGGTGGTTGCAACCGATGAGATTAAGTCGGCTCGCTATTATTGGTCCGAAAAAACGCAGCACCTGATTGATACCTTTCTCAAATTGGCGCGCTGGTCCCACCTGTATGATGATCCTGAGTTGCCCTGGTTAACCGCTACCCCCGGAAAAGAAGAAATACTTGAATTTATTGAAACGTTTAAAACGAAACAAAAGGTGGGCGATGTTGATGTGCCAACCTTCGTTCGCAAAATCGAAATGCTGATTCCCGGTAATTTCAGTTTAATGGGCGAGGAAGAAGCAAAAACATCACCAGAGCCAGACATTCAAAGGGGTCTGACCGTTTGGATGAAAATAAAAAATCATGTAGGTGACGATCCCTTTGGCATAAGAATCTTGAAACTATACAGTCAAAATTTTCTCGAATTTGATTACATCTCAGCATTCCGGGTTTTATTGCGTGAGTTGCTGATGAATGACCATTCTTTCTTCAATGAGATGAAAGAGATGGTGGACGAAGAGAATGAGAAAAATATGACAAAAAGAAAAGACGATTGAGTTGGGGGCATACTTCAATCGAGAAACAGGCAAAATCGTTAGTTTAAGGGGTGATCAGATTTGGGAAAGCACACTGGCCTTACTGGTAAGTTGGGCTGGCGTCAGGATCAAAACTTGAATGGTTCGGAGAATGTGGTTCGCTAAAAACAGCGCCTGGTTTCGCTGTATACTGGTTTCAGTCCACAAATACTGAGGAAATACCATGCCAACGCTCCAGGAACGAATTACTCACTTTCAAAATGAAATCGCCAAATTACGCGGGGTGCGCAACCACTGATTTGGCTGTTGTGTTGCTGCTGAGACGTCCACCAAATCCATAGACGTGTCGGTCGTTTATAGTTGCTAAAGTTCCGGCAAATTTCAAAACGGAACTGCTGCAATTGGTTGTCCACAACTCCCTATTGCCATGAAGTTCTATGTTTTTTACAATCTTTGACATCTTTGATTTGTCAAAAGTCCAAATCTATAATCGCTTTCATTACTTTGCGACGTCTGCCTATATCTTTATTCCATCTAGAATCGTTATAAAAAAGTTTAGAAGCCGACCTGTACGTTTGATCCCCAGACCTAAAATAGGCTTCGCCTACAACAAGGGCAAACGT
>JAPLGT010000142.1:0-53230 GCA_026390035.1 Chloroflexota bacterium | reverse complement strand
TTCCTTTTGTTGAACAACACGGTACAATCATCAAGACACCTCCTTTTAGGATTTTTGGATTTCGTCAATCACATTATCCTTAAGAAGGTGTCTCTTTTTATGCCTTTTCTTGAGTTGCTTCCCCCTTATTTTTTGAGTTGCTTTTTCTCCTTCCGACTTGTTGCCCTATCCCTGTACGATTTGGCTCTTTTTGGGCAATATCTTGAAAATCAGGCGGGGTAGATTTGGGCGAACGTGATTAGCCGCCAGCGATGCTTGGCAATAGCATAATTTCATCCCCGTTTTCCAGATTCAAGTCGTACATTTCTTCTGACATAAGATTTTTGTTTCGGAAGATTTTTATATATTTACTGATGGTGTCTTCCTGGTACAAGACAGTGTGAAGACCGGGTGCATAATTTTTGTCCAGGTTTTCCAAAGCCTGTCGCAGGGTGGTACCCAAGGGCAAGTTAATCTGGATTTGCTGTTTTCCGGCATATTTGGAAAGGATATTGTAAAAGCGAAACGTGACAGTGATCTGATTCATCGTTTTTTCCTGAAAGCTAAGGTTGCATGAATTTGGAGCTAGTTTTTGTTTATATGATTACCCAGGTGTCGGGTAGATAGCATGAATGGGTGTTATTTTTTTGGTTATTTGAGCCGAGAGGATATCGGTCTCAATAGCTAATTGTGCTGAAGGCGAATGATTTGATGAGTATTTTCAGGGTAGGCGATCCAAATATTGGCGCCAATCCGATTTTATCGCAGATGACGGTTATGCGTTTTGTGAGTTGGAAATGGCTCAACTCCGTGAAGGGCCACCTGGAAATTAGGGCTGGACTGAAGTGGAAAATGGAGTAAATGCGCAAAATACCGATTTCCGTCAGCTTTCGAGCCTTGAAATTATCCAAATGCGAAAGATCTAAAGTATTGACATCCATTTTTCTCTATGTTATAGTTTCAAAACCAGTAATCCAACTTCGGTTTTGAAAAAAACCGGTCGGGGTCCTGCTTCCGGCATGCTTTTTGCTGTGCTCTCCCCCAGATTGACTCAATAGACCAGATACTCTATCTACGTGATTAACCCCCGAGAAACCTGGGGTTGTCGGTTTATCTTTGGCATATACATGCCATTGGTTTATTCTGCTTACATTTTTTTAGTGGAGGAAGAACACTATGAGCATACCGATCATCGACTGCCTTACCCACATCAGTACGGGCCCGGATGATGTTGTCGGCTGGGGACCAAGGTTCCTGGCTGAAGATTTGCTGGCACAAATGGATGCCCCCAGAAAAGTATTCGGAGAACCGCGCAAGGTAGACCGCGCGATTGTATTCCCATCACTGGCTTTGACCATTCCCACATCTCGCCTTACTTTTGAAGAACAACATGCTTATGTGGTTGAAAGCGTGGCAAAGTATCCTGACCGGTTTATTGGCGGGATTGTGATGCATCCGCGTCTTTGGAACGACCAGGTTCGTGCGACTGTCTATAAGATGGTCAAAGAACAGGGCTTCCGTATGATCTACCTGAATCCTTCAATCCATAAGTTCTGGTTGCCAATCAAGACTCCCAGTGAAGGGGAAGGTGCGCGCAAGATGCTTTACCCGATCTTTGAAGCCGCCCGAGAGTTGGGTATCCCGGTCATTATCCATACTGGAGAGCAGCCTTATGCTTTGCCTGCCACTGTCGATTTTGTGGCCGGCGCTTTTCCGGATGTCAATATCATTATTGCTCACCTTGGCACCCAGGGCGAGATGTTCACCATCGAAGCATTACTTGTGGCGGACCGCCATCCCAACGTGTATCTTGAAACCAGTTGGGCCATGCCGCATATGTTGATTGAAGCAGTGCACGAAGCCGGTGCGGACCGCTTGATTTTCGGCAGTAATTGTCCTCCTTTAGAGCCAACCCAACAGATCATGAATGTTGAAGAAGCGATGACCTACGATCCCCCGATCGGTATGGGCGCCTCGGTTGATGATACTCGCAAAGTGCTGGGTGGAAACCTGGCGAAAATGTTGGGACTTTAATCTAAGGAGCATGAAAATGGCGTACACAATTATTGATTCTCACGCACATATCATCCCCCAGCGCGAACCGGTTTGGGGATGGGGACCAAATTTCACGGCTGAACGTTTGTTGGGAACCATGGACCGTGATTATGAAGTAATGGATGAAGTTAAACATGTTTCCAAAGCTTTGGTGATGACTGGTCTGGGTTTGACATCCATTGACCAAAGAACAATGGAAGCTGCACATGAATATCCTCTAATCAGTATTAAAAACAACATGGAACGACTTTACCTGAACGCGGTCATCAATCCGCGCAACTATGTCCCTGAGCAATTGGGTAAGTTGGCAGAGTGGAAGGTCACACACAATTTGCGCATGTTAAAAATCCATCCCAGCATGCACAATTACTACCTCCCAACTTACAGCCCGTTTCCTGGGGATGTAAGTAAGAAAATGATTTACCCGATTTTTGAGCAGGCTGAAGCGCTGGACGTTCCGGTGATGATCCATATGGGTGAAACACCCTATTCCATGCCAGCACAGATCGCACCCATTGCAGAAGCATTCCCCAGGGTCCCGATTTTGGTTGCCCATTCGGGAGCGAATAACATCCCAGCAAATGCCAATGATGCCATTCTACTGGCACGTTTTCATGACAATGTTTATTTGGGGACCAGCTGGGTGCAGCCGCCCGAACTGGTTCAAATGTACTACGCCATTGGCGCGAAGAAAATAATTTGGGAGAGCGATTGTTCGCCCCAATCTATGTCACAGACCCTGCGAATGGTTACTAACCTGCATTTGGCAGCTCCACTGGGTGTAAGCGCTAGCAAGGATGAGATTTACCGCATGATCGGTGCCAATATTGCCGAGTTGTGTCACCTGGATCAGTAATCCAAGTTTGGCGGTGGAGGTAAGTTGAGCGAGTATCCGGATCTTCGTTCGTTTCTCCAAAAGGTGCGTAGCTGCTTGCCTGATCAGTTTCTATCGATTTCAGAGGAAGTGCCGCTCGATTACACATCGACGGCACTTTCCACTGAGCTGGAACGGCAGGGTCGGCGTCCTGTTTTATTTTTCGAGAATATTAAAGACTATCCAGAACCGCTGGTGGCTAACCTGTTTGCATCACGGGATGTGCTGGCTCTCAGTATCGATGCTGATCCAAAGACCTTTACTGAACAATTGGGGAGCAAGTTGGATAAACTTCTGCCTGCTCACAAAGTTGAAACCGGAGTGGTGCAGGAAGTTATTTGGGAAGGCCTGGAAGCCGATCTGACACGTCTGCCGATTCCCCGCCATTTTATCCAGGATGCGGGTGCGTATATTACCGCTGGAATGATTGCTGCTAATGACCCGGATACGGGAATCGGGAATCTGGCTTATGTGCGCCTGCAGGTAAAAGATCCGCAACGCATGGGAGCCAGTTTGCACAGCCGCCAGCATACCTGGGACTACTTGCGCCGTGCTGAACTGCGCGGTCAGGATCTGCCTGCTGCTATTGTGATCGGCGCTCACCCGGCGGTAATGCTGGCCGGCGCAGCAAAATTGGGGATCGATCAAGATGAATATGACCTGGCTGGTGCGTTGCTCGGCCAGTCTTTGCCAATCTGCCACTGCAAAACAATTGATGTTTACGTCCCAGCTAACGCTGAGATTGTGATTGAAGGTCATCTGCTGGCCAACGTGCATGAGACCGAAGGTCCGTTTGGTGAATATACCGGTTATGTAACCGGCCGCTCCACGCACAATGTTTTTGTAGTGAGTGCGATCACCAAGCGCAGCGATGCGGTTTTTGTAGATATTGTTCCGGGTAATTCTACGGAACATCTGAGCCTTGGGCGTGTTTGCAAAGAAGCCTGGCTTTATCAGCGTATGCGCGAGGCTTTGCCTTTCTTTGTTGATTTCCATTACCCGGCACCCGGGACACATTTTCACTGTTATATCCGGATTGATAAAAGTGCTGAAGGTCAGGCCCAACAGGCCGCCCAGTTGCTGGTTGGCCTTGATCATTATGTAAAACTGGTGATCGTGGTGGACAAAGATATCGACCCGAGTGATGAGAATGCGGTAATGTGGTCGATGGCCACGCGCATGCAGGCTGATCGTGATTTGAATATCCTTACCCATTCCATTTGTAATCGTTTGGATCCTTCGTCGGATGATGGGCTGGGAAGCAAGCTCCTGATTGATGCTACGATACCAAAAGATTTTACGGCTGAACCGGTACGTTTGCCCGATGAAGCCATCCTGGCGGCATCCGCCTTATTGGAAAGACTGATCAGATAGTTGCTTCAAGGAGGTACTTCCTTTGCATCGTTTTGAATATCTTTCCCCGGCAACTCTTTCTGAGGCTGTTTCCATGCTGGATCGTTGTGGCGCCAGCGCGCGAGTTATTGCGGGTGGAACAGATTTGATCACCGCCTTTAAAGAGGGGTGGGATCGACCGGCGTGGGTAATCAATCTGGCAGATCTTGGCGAACTTGATTTTATTAAATATGATTTAATCGATGGCCTCCGGATTGGTGCCGGGACCACCGTGCGTGATGTGGAATTATCCGCGCTTGTGCGTGCTCGCTATCCTGTGGTTTCAGCTGCGGCTGCCACGCTGGCATCCATCCAGATCCGCAACCTGGCGACCGTGGCAGGCAATATCTGTCGTGCATCTCCATCGGCAGATATGCCACCCGCGCTCCTGGTGTTGGATGCCAGCATAGTATTGATCGGCCCAGACGGTGAACGTTCGGTTCCATTATCTGAACTATTTATTGGGCCTGGTAAAACTGTAATCGCTTCCAATGAGATTTTGAAAGAAATTCACTTGCCACCTGTGCAAGCACATAGTGGTGAAGTTTATATCAAACACTGCCCCCGCCAGGCTATGGATCTGGCTTCGATTGGCATTGCCGCTGGGCTAACCCTGGCTGCCGGTAAAATTTCAAAGGCTCGAATCGCTTTGGGCGCGGTTGCTCCGACTCCACGCCGTTCTTTGAAAGCAGAAGATGTGTTAATCGGGCAGGTACCCTCTCCGGACCTGTTTGGAAAAGCGGCTGAATATGCCGCTGCTGATGCCCAACCAATTGGAGATATCCGCGCCAGCGCAAGTTATCGGCACAAAATGGTTGGTGTTCTGGTGCATAGGGCATTGGATCAGGCTCTTGAATTGGCCGAGAGAAATAATTCATGAAAAAGATCATCAATATTATTGTGAATGAAGAACAGCATGAAATCGCCGTCGAGCCCTGGTGGACTTTACTGGATGTGCTTCGTAACCAACTTGACCTGACGGGGGCGAAGAAGGGTTGTGATCGCGGCGATTGCGGTGGTTGTACAGTTTTGTTGGATGGTAAACCGATCGTTTCTTGCACCATGCTGGCGGTACAGGCCAATGGGCATTCCATTGTGACTGTTGAAGGTCTGCTTGCGCATGGTAAGGCGCATCCGATCCAACAAGCCTTCGTGGAACACGGCGCTGTTCAATGCGGCTTTTGCACACCTGGCATGGTTATGTCTGCGGTTGCTCTTATGAACGAAAATCCCCATCCCACCGAAGCTGATGTGCGTGAAGCAATCCAGGGTAATTTGTGCCGTTGTACTGGGTACAAAAAAATTGTTGAGGCAGTCCTTGCGGTGGCGGATGGCAATTATGACAACTAAAACAACTGTTGTCGGTCAACGTGTGACGCGAGTAGACGCCTGGGAAAAAACCACCGGTCGGGCTCGCTATACTGCAGATATTAATCTGCCTGGTATGCTGCATGCAAAAATAAAACGCAGCCCACATGCGCATGCGCGTGTTCTCAGGTTGGATACTCATCTGGCTGAACAACTTCCGGGTGTGAAAGCAGTTTTGACATGTTTTAATGTGCCACGCAAGCTGCATGCTGGGCAGCCTGAACCACGCGCCAGTTCACTGGTTCCAGATCAGTATATTTTGACGGATACGCCCTGTTTTCGGGGCGACGGTGTGGCGGTTGTAGCTGCCATCAGCGAAGAAGTGGCTGAAGATGCGCTTGGTTTGATCGATGTGGAGTATGAAGTATTTCCAGCTGTTTTCGACGCTGAAGAAGCGCTTCGCGATGGTGCGCCATCTGTCCATGGAACTGAACGAAACCTGGTGATGCCGCCGGCGATTATCGCATCTGGAAACGTGGAAGCGGGCTTTGCTGAAGCTGACTTTATTTTCGAGGGTCGTTATAGCACTTCCCGGCATATTCCAGCCTTTTTGGAGCCTTATGTTTGCATTTGTCGCCCGGAGTCTGATGGCAATTTGACCGTGTGGAGTTCCACCCAGGCGCCTTTTATGGTGCGCGGCAGCCTTAGTGAAGTTCTGGGCATTCCAATGTCTAATATTCGGGTGCTCTCAGAGCATATGGGCGGGGGTTTTGGCGCCAAACAAGATTTGTATCAATTGGAATACCTTACCGTTTTGCTGGCCCGCCAAACCATGCGACCAGTCAAAATGGAATTCACCCGCGCGGAAACATTCATTGCCGGAAGGTCACGCCATCCTGTCGTAATTGAACTAAAGCAGGGTGTAAAACGGGATGGTACGCTGACGGCTCGGAAAGCTCGCTATATTTCCAATTCTGGCGCGTATGGTTCACATGGTCCGGGTGTTACCTGGGTGGGCTCTTCGATGTTGGGATCTTTGCACAAATGCCCGAATGTTTATATTGAGGGTCTGTGTGTTTATACAAACGCTCCGATTGCAGGTGCTTTTCGTGGATATGGTGCCCCTCAGGCTTATTTTGCCCTGGAGACCCAGATGGATGAAATTGCGGAAGCCTTGCAGATTGATCCAATTGAGCTGCGATTAAAAAACCTGTTTCAGGTCGGAGATATTGGCCCGGCGGGGACGCCATTTGAGAGTGTTGAACTTGGAGAATGTCTCAGGCGCGGAGCTGAAAGAATTGGTTGGAAGAACCGCCGACCTGTAGGGAGCAGTCCTGGTACACTCAAACGCGGGATCGGATTTGCCTGTCAGTTGCATTCGGCAACAGCTTTTCCTGATACAAAGGAAGTGGCCAGTGCGCTGGTGGTTGCGAATGAGGATGGAACGATTCAACTGAGGATTGGCGCGGCAGATCTTGGAACTGGCGCAAAGACGGTGATTGCTCAAATTGCTGCTGAAGAGTTGGGGGTGCGTTATGAGGACGTCCGTGTGGTTGCTGGAGACACCGATAGCGTACCCTATGACCTGGGCGCTTACGCCAGCCGGACGACTTTCATCGTGGGCGGGGCAGCTCAGCGGGCCGCGGCCAGCGCCAAAGCGCAGGTATTTGCTCTGGCAGCTCAAAAATTGAGCGTTGACGCTTCCGAATTGGAAGCACTGGCAGGTTTAATTTGGGTCAAAGATGCTCCAGAGCGCAAAACCACATTCCAGGAATTACTTACTCCTGTACGAAATGAAAAGATTCCGATTATCATTGGGCAGGGTGAATTTTCCCCGAAGAATGACTATTCATTTGCGGCACAATTTGCTGAGGTGGAAGTGGATGCCGAGACCGGGCTGACACGGGTATTGAAGCTGATTGCCGTGCATGATATTGGTAAAGCCATTAACCCAGCTTCTGCTGAAGGCCAGGTGGAAGGTGGGTTGCATCAGGGATTGGGATACGCGTTGATGGAAGATATGGTTGTCGACCCCATATCTGGGAGAACATTGAACCCCAATTTTGTCGATTACAAACTTTTTACGGCTGAGGATATGCCCGAAATGCAGGTCGATTTTATCGAATCCGGAGATAAAGTTGGTCCGTTCGGGGCTAAAGGTGTGGCAGAAGACAGTGTTTGCCCTACCGCCCCAGCAATTCTCAATGCAATATATAACGCTACCGGAGTACGAGTTAGGGAACTACCTGCCAGCGCGGAGAAAATTCTTGCCGGGTTGGAATTCAATCAAAAGGAGGTACGGCCTTAGAATAATCAGCTTATATTCGTTTTTCAAAACCATTTTAGCCAAAGTGTTGTTTGACAAAATTCAGGAGGAGTTCGAAAATGTTTAAGAAATATGTAGTAACACTTTCTTTGATCGCCATCTTGGTTGCAATGCTAACAGGTTGCGCCGCCCCCGCTGCTCCCACTGCTGCGCCAGTTGCGCCAGCCGCCGAATTCAAAATGGCTTTGCTCAGCCCCGGCAGTGTTAACGATCAGGGTTGGAATTCAATCGCATACGGTGCCTTGAAGCGTGTTGAATCCGAGCTGGGAGCTAAAACATCCTATGTTGAGCTTCAGCAGGATCCCGCCTCTTACGAGAAGGCTTTCCGTGATTATGCCAGCCAGGGTTACCAGATGATCCTGGGCCATGGTAATGAATTTCAAGATGCTGCCATCACTGTGGCAAAAGATTTCCCCAATGTTCAGTTCTTTATTTCCAGCAGCCGCGTTTCTGAAACCAATGTTACTGGTTTGAACACTGCATCTGACCAGATGATGTACCTGATGGGTATCATTTCGGCTAAGATGTGCAAATCCGGTGGTTTCATCGGTGGCATGGAAATTCCCCCTGTCTCTGAAGCCCTGGTTGGTTACATCAATGGTGCCAAGAGCGTCAACCCGGATTACAAAATCTTCTCCACCTACACTGGTAACTTTAGCGATGCTGCTGCCGCCAAGGAAGCTGCATTGAGCATGATTTCACAGGGTGCTGACTGTCTTGTTCCTGATGCCGATGTGGCTGGTCAGGGTGTTTATCAAGCTGTGATCGAGAAGGGCCCCAGCATCTGGACCTTTGGTCTGTTCACCACTGGTAGTGCACCCGGACAGGTTCTGGCCAACTATCTTTCGGATTATGGCCAGGGCATTGTTAATATTGCCAAAGAAGTTAAGGCAGGCACCTACAAAGGTGGAAAGAATGTTGAGTTTGGTGTAGGCGATCCGGAAGTCATGAAATTTATCTATGACGAGACCGCCAAGCCCGCCGTTCCACAGGATGTTCGTGATGCTGTTACCGCCGCCATGAAGGATATTGCGGCTGGTAAGATCAACACCCTGGCGCCCGTTAAGTAAGAGTTTACCTAACAAGGGGTTTCTGCATCCAATTGTTTGCAGAAACCCCTTGTTCTGTTCGTGAATACCACCTTTTTCCAGAACCAGAGATGGAGTGATGACAAACACAGCCCCTCTTCCCCCTCCTGTAACGCCCGACGCTGGAAAAAACGGGATTAAGCCGTTACAACGCTTTTTTCGCGGTTTTTTGCGCAATATCCTTGTACCGATTGGGGCGATCACCGTTGCTTTAATGGTGAGTGCTTTAATTTTGTTGGCTTCAGGTTATAACCCGGTCATATCTTTCGCGGCAATGTGGCAGGGTGCTTTTGGTGATTTGCGCACGTTTACAGAAGTACTGATCAAAGCGACCCCTTTGATCTTGATTGCCTCCGGGTTGGCGGTTGCTTTCCGCTGCAGTATCTGGAACATCGGTGCAGAGGGGCAGTTTTATATGGGCGCTGTGTTCAGTACTGTGGTTGGTATCTATCTTGGCTTTCTCCCTCGCGTTGTTCTTATTCCACTAATCCTGCTAGCTGGAATGGTGGGCGGGGCTCTGTGGGGGTTACTTGCAGGTTGGCTGAAAGTACGATTTAATACCTCCGAGATTGTAACTACGATCATGTTGAACTATGTAGCCATCATTGGTACAAGCTGGCTGGTTACGGGCCCGTTGATCGAGGAAGTTGGAAAATATCCGCAAACAGCAAAAATATCTCCCGCAGCAATTCTGCCTCGCATATTGCTTCCTACGCGTCTTCACCTGGGAATATTGATCGCGCTGGTTGTGGCGATTGTATTGTATATTCTTCTCTTTAAAACAACCACCGGATACGGTATCCGCGCAGTTGGGCTGAATGCAAATGCAGCCAGATATGCCGGTATAAACGTTTCGAGGAATATCCTGCTGGTAATGGCAATTAGCGGTGGGGCTGCCGGATTGGCTGGTGGGGTGGAATTATCAGCGATTGCGCTGCGCCTGTACCAACAAATCTCACCAGGTTTTGGCTACGATGGGATTGCGGTTTCGCTCCTGGCCAGCAACAATCCTTTGGGCATTATTCTTTCTGGAATACTTTTTGGCGCACTGCGTTCAGGTTCTGAGATGATGCAAATCACAGCCAAGATTCCATCTGTGCTGGTATTTGCCATTCAGGGTCTGATCATTCTAGCTGTCGTTGCATTCAGCACTCTCCAGGCACGTTATCAGTCACGGAAAAAGTAGGAGACCGGCATGGATTTTGTTATAGCTGCTGGCTTTATCACCACAATACTATCTTCAACCTGGCGCCTGGCAACACCGCTCATATTTGCATCAATCGGTGAAGTTTTTACTGAGCGTGCAGGTGTGCTCAATATTGGGTTGGAAGGAATCATGCTGTTTGGGGCATTTACAGGTTTTGCGGTGGCATCATTTTCTGGCAATCGCGACTTGGGACTGTTGGCCGGTGTATTGGTTGGTATTCTGCTTGGGTTACTGTTTGCTTTTTTTGTAGTGACCATCAGAGCCAACCAGATCGTGGTGGGGGCTGCGCTCAATATGTTTGGGTTGGGTATGACTGGATTTCTTTACCGCGCCCTTTTTACCAGCACCGTCCATGGTGTCCGTGCTTACCTGCCGATTGAAATTCCCTACTTGAGCACAATTCCCGTACTTGGCGAGGTTCTTTTTCAGCACAACATCCTTGTTTATGGAACGATCGCCCTGGCAATTGTTGCCTCTTTTGTACTCTATCGAACCTCTTTTGGCCTCTCGGTTCGCTCGGTGGGTGAGCATCCGAAAGCGGCGGATACAGCGGGTATCAATGTTTATGCAATTCGTTATGTGAGCTGCATTATCGGCGGCGCCTTGACCGCTTTGGGCGGTGCTTACCTGACAATTGCACATACTAATCAGTTTGTTGAAAATATCACTTCCGGCCGAGGTTTTATCGCTTTGGCAGTGGTGGTTTTTGGACGATGGAACCCATGGGGAGCTTTTTGGGCTTCGGTCCTCTTTGGCGTTTTTTACGCAATTCAGCTGCAAATGCAGGCTATGACCAATTCGTTCATGCCGTACCAAATTTGGCAGGTATTGCCGTATGTAGCCACGCTGCTGGTCCTGGTCAGCTTGCGCGGACGGTCAGCAGCGCCTAAAGTGCTCGGCGAACCTTATGTCGCATCCTGAAAGGCATCAACATGTCTGAACAGCTTTTGCTCCAATTCGATAACATTACCAAGACTTTTCCCGGTGTGATTGCCAACAATCACATCAGTTTCGATGTGCGCGCATCTGAAATTCACTGCCTTCTGGGTGAGAATGGTGCCGGGAAAACTGTACTGATGAATATCTTGTACGGCCTATTCCCACCAGATTCAGGGCAAATTCTGTACAAAGGCCACTCACTTCGTATTCATTCTCCCAAGGATGCCATACATCAGCGCATTGGCATGGTTCATCAACATTTTATGCTTGTGCCAACTCTGACTGTTGCGGAAAATATTATCCTGGGTCAGTATCCTTTTTGGCGGACATTGCATGACCTCGCCAAGGTATCTGATCGAATCCGCGCATTGAGTTGCGAGCTTGGCATGGATGTTAACCCAAACACACTGGTCAGTGAGCTATCGGTAGGTGAGCAGCAGAGGGTTGAGATCATCAAAACCATGTATCATGGTGCTGATTTACTGATTCTGGATGAACCGACTGCGGTGTTAACCCCTCAGGAAACTGGTCTGCTGCTGGTGTTGCTGCGCAAACTATCAGAGCGCGGGATGACCATTATTTTCATCACGCATAAATTAGAAGAGGTCATGCAGGTCAGTGACCGGGTTACCGTCTTGCGTGATGGCAAAGTGATCAATACCGTCAATACGAAAGACACAAATTCACGCGAATTGGCACGCATGATGGTTGGGCGGGATGTTTTGATGGAACTTCCGCGGCATGCACCAGAACCTGGCAAGCCAGTGCTTGCGGTTCAAAACTTGGCTGTTGTAACGGAACGTGGCCTTGTTGCTGTGAAGGATGTTTCTTTTGAAGTGCATGCCCATGAAATTGTGGGTATCGCCGGTGTCTCGGGAAACGGCCAAACAGAGCTTGTACTTGCTTTATCCGGTTTACTGCCTATTCAGCATGGCAGTATTCAAGTCTGTGGAAAAATGGTTAAACTTACTCCGCATGACCTGGCCCATGCAGGTATGGCACATATACCCGAAGATCGTATTAAAATGGGTGTGGTGCTGCCGTTTTCGGTGGCCGAGAACCTGATTTTGCACGATTATCGTGATCGGCGATACTCAAAACGGTGGTTACTTTCGTTTCGAAAAATTGCGGACCATGCCTGGGATTTGGTGCGGAAATTTGATGTGCGCACCAATGATATTGAAAATGAGATTGACCATCTTTCAGGTGGCAATCAGCAAAAAGTGGTGGTTGCGCGTGAATTATTCCGCGAACCGCAAGTTTTGTTGGTAAACCAGCCAACGCGAGGGATTGACATTGGGGCTACAGAATTTGTGCTCCAGCAAATCTTATCCCAACGCGATGCGGGTACTGGTATTCTGCTGATCTCCACAGAATTGGAAGAAATATTTTCCCTGGCCGATCGAATTTTGGTCATGTACGAAGGGCAAATTGTTGGGGAGGTTCCGGCTGACCACAGTTTGATTGAAGAAGTCGGGTTGATGATGGCAGGAAAAGTGGCTGTCTAAATTAATGGCCCGGGTGAATAAACAAAAGGAAGTCGAGCGAAATATGCTCGACTTCCTTTTGTTTATTCGAAAAAAGCTGAGGCAGGCTGTCTCTCAATATTAGTTGCGCGTAGCAGAAAACCTGTTATCACGAAATACCTGGGCGAATTCGCCCGAACCCAAGCTTGTTCAGCTCAATACTGATTGAATGATCGCGAGGTACCCTTCTGCGGCACGCTCAAGCTCACTGACCAGCATGCGTTCGTTAACGGTGTGGGCATCTGTTTCTTTACCCGGACCGAAACCGATAGTGGGAACTCCAGCGACACCGGCGCTGTGCGCGCCGTTGGTGCAAAAACGATACGCGCCAAGCCTGGTTTCGAAGCCGGCTTTGCGCAAACCGGCTGAAGCTGCGGTAACCAGAGGATGATCTTCAGCAAAGGCCCAAGCAGGGAAGAATTTTAATGCCTGCAGTGTTTTTCCGGTTGAAGTTTTTTCAATCCCATCCAGAACGATCAGGCTGTACTGTACGCCTTGCAATTCCGGCAGGTCACGCAGTGAGGCCAGGACGCTTTCAGGGGTTTCCCCGGGTACCAGACGACGATCATAGGAAACCCGGCAGCGATTTGGAACTACTGAGTGACCAGGATATGGCACCGAGACAATATCAGTCAGGCATAGCTGTGCTTCTCCCACAGCCGGGTCAACTGGCAGGGGAAGTATTTCAATGGCGTGGATGACACGCATCATTTCATGCACGGCACACAAACCGGCCTGGGGTGATGATGAATGGGCAGATTTCCCCACTGTTTCAATGACGATCTCTGCCCGGCCGCGTCCACCGCGGTTAATGGTGAATTCGGTGGCTTCGCCAATAATGACTGCATCAGGTTTGACAGCATCCATGACAGTACGAATGGTGATGCCTTCCATGACTTCTTCACTGACCGTGGCGCTGACCGCAACACGCCCTGCCAGGTTGGCGCGATCCACACTGGCCGCCGCATGGATCATGGCTGCAACAGAGCCCTTCATGTCGCATACCCCTCGTCCATAAAGATAGCCGTCATGGATGGTGGCAGCAAAGGGGTCGTAAGTCCAATCACTGGCGTGAGCCTGTACGGTATCAACATGCCCGTCAAGAAGCAGGGTTTGCCCGGGTTTGGCGCCGTTGATGACACCAACTGCGCTGCCGTTCTCATCGATCCAGACCTGGTCGAATCCGACGGATTTCATTTCTGCTACCACTCTGGCAATCACGTTCTGCTCTTCGCCACTCAGGCTGCGTTCGCGGATCAGTTCCTGGGTAAATGTTATTACTCGTTTGGTATCCATTAACGTAAGATCTCCATTGGTGGGTTATCCCCAATCTGCAAAGGCATCGATGACTGGTTTGATGTCATCCATCATTGGGTACAGGATCGGGCAAGTAACCCCGGCATCAATATATTCTTTGACCTTGGCGCGGCAGTCTTCAGTCGTTCCGACTGCCATTACGTTTCGGACTACTTCATCAGGGATAATTTTGGCTGTGCGAATGTAATCTTCTTCAGTTGCCGGCCAACCCATGCTTGCATGCACTTTTTCAAGCAATTCTTCACTCACCCCTGAGGCCTTCATAATATGGGGCTCGGTAGCAAGGTAATAAGAAACTAATTTTTTGCCTTCAGCCATGGCTGCGTCTGGATCTTTATCTGAAAGGCAGCAAACCAGGAGTTCAGGGCGGTCCACTTCTGCGAGTGTCTTTCCGACTTTCTGGGCACCCTTTTCAACCAGGGCAACTGCTTTGCGAATGTAATCCACAGAAACAACATAATTTAAGACGACGCCATCACAGATTTCGCCTGACATTTCCAGCATTTGATCACCGGTGGCCCCAATGTAAATTGGGATATTGCGTGGGCCGGTATCGCCAAAAGCTACATCCAGGCGGATGCGGTCAAGTTGGACAAATTCTCCCTTGTAGGTTACTTCTTGGAGTGTAAATAGTTCGCGAATTGATTCGACGTGTTCGCGCATGGCTTTGAGAGGTTTGGAACGAGTGACGCCAACCCGGCTGGCGATAGGTTCCCACCAGGCGCCAATTCCGAGCATCACTCGGCTTTGACCATCCACCTGTCCACCAAGTTCCCAAAGTGTGCTCCAGGTGGCGGCAATGGCGGCTGGATTGCGGGTCCAAATGGGCAGAACGCCTGATCCAAAGCGCATGCGCTTTGTTTGAGTTAAAAAGGCACTCATCATGACGATGCAATCACGGGCAAGACGTGTATCGGCCTGCCAGATTTCGCTGAAACCTCGATCTTCAGCATATTTTGCCATTTCAATTTCGTAGGCAATCGGGTGTTTGTCTTGCATATAAAGAGCCATTCGTTGTGCCATCTGTATTCCTCCGGTTTGTTTGTGGTTGACCAAAAAAGGTAAAAGTCAGATGAAAGGGTTAACTTGCGGCGCGCCAAAGTTTTTCAGCGGCAGCGTGACTGAGGCGGCGAAGATCTTTTTCGTCCACACCTATCACGATACCATCGCGCATCAGGATCTTACCAGCCACAAGTGTGCCAGTGACATCACTTTGATGGCAGAATAACAAGCTTTGATCATATAAATTGTGGTCATGCAGGGGGGTGGGCAAATCAGCTTTGAAAAGCTGTAAATCGGCCTGCCAACCGGGAGCAATACGGCCAATTTTTTCAAGGCCCAATGCGCGTGCACCGCCTTCTGTGGCCATGTACCAGACTTTCCAGGCAGGCATTACACGCGGGTCTTGCAGGTTGGCCTTGTGGATCAAGAAGGCTGCACGCATGATCTCAAAAAAATCAGTGATGTATCCATCTGAGCCCAATCCTATTGTTACGCCTGCATCCAGCATGGCCGGGATGGGGGCGATGCCTCCACCTACTTCGCAGTTCGACAGCGGCATGTGCGTCACTCGCACCTGGCGCCGGGCTAAAAGCTCGATTTCGGCCTGCGAAATTTGCACACATTGGGAAAGCATGCTGTTTTTCCCCAGTACCCCAAGACTCTCATAATATTCGATGGTCCGTAGACCAAATTTTTCCAGAGTGTAGCCTGGCTCAAATGTTCCTTCAGAACAGTGGGCATGTACGAGCACATCAAATTCGGCTGCCAATTGATATGCTTGTTTGATAAAGTCGGCGTCACAAGTGAAAGTGGTATGGTAGCACATCAACCCGCTGATGAGATCGTCTTTCTGGCGGGTTGAACGAATAAAATCGGTATTCTCACGCAATCCCAATACCCCGTTTTCCTGGCTGACCCGTTGGGTGGCTTCGAAGGACAGGGTGGCTCTCAAACCACGCTTTCTGACTACTTCGGCCTGGGCGCTAAGTATTCCCGGCAGGGCGTAGGGGGCTTCTTCGCAATCATAGAATGTGGTGATGCCTGAGCGGATCATGGCAACGCAGTTGGCATCAGTCGCGGTGCAGATCATCTCCCGGTCGAGGCGGTTTTCCACAAGTGGCCACCAGAATTCTTCAAGAAAGGGCATAAAACCGCTCGGGGCTTTTGAAAGCGGAATACCGTGGGCCAGCATCCCATACAGGTGTGTGTGTGCATCAACAAAACCTGGCGCAAGCACCTGTCCGGTTGCATCCCAGATCTCGTCATTGGGGTAATCCTGTTTTAGTTGCAGGTGTGGAGAAAAATCCAGGATTTCGCTGCCAATGATGCGTACACCCCAATTTTTGAGGGGTTTTTCTTGTGCTGAAAAAATACACCAGGAAGGGAGAATCAACATGAGATTTGGTTCCTATCGCAGCAGTTGAAATGAGTGGATTGGTAAACCGTGGGCAACCAGGGTCAATGGTAGAGGGGATAAGTTAAAAAACCGGTGGCGTGATCACAGAAATATAGGTCGCTTCCGTGTCACCGAGTGCCGAAAGGCTCTCCAGATTTTTTCCATCAAAGTAAATGCTGTCGCCTTCTTCTAAATCAAAGGACTGGCCGGCTAAAACAATATTAATCTGTCCAGAAAGCATCACGATGCATTCTTCAGTTGGTTCAGATAATGGGCCGACTACGATATTGCCATCATCTGGAGTGATGCGGGCTTGCATTACGACCATTTTTTTATTTAAGCTGGGAGTCAGGATTTCATAGAGCAGGTGCCCATTGGACAATTTTAATTGCCCTCGCTGATGGCGGCGAACCACGGGGCTTCCCTCGCGCGAATTATTTGCCATGTATAAAATGGGAGTATTTAACGCTGTGGAAATTTTGCGGAGCGAATCAAGCGTTGGATTAGCAATTCCCCGTTCCAGGCTGCTTAAAAATGTTGCGCTGAGATTGGCTGCCGATGATAAATCGCGAAGGCTGAGGCCAAGTTCAACCCGCCGCGTTTTTATATAGATGCCCAATTTTTGAACTTCATCGTCTGGAGTCATCTAATCCACCACTGGATAAATTCTATAAAAAAAGCGGGTTGGAATAATTGCTGTTAAGCTTCATTTCTAACGAATATTATACAGCCCTGCCAGAAATGTGTCAATCTGGAGTTTACAAAAATAGATTATGTGCTTTGGTAGCTTATAAGGCTTATAGATACTAGGGCCTGAATGGAAGGCCTGGGATAAAGCAGCCACTGTTTGAGCTACCTACCCATTGCCCATCCCTGATTAACACATTTCCCCGTAATAACACAGTTTTGATCTGCCCTTCTACGTCAAAGCCTTCGTAGCAGGTGTAATCGACAGCCTCATGTAAGCGAGCATGAGTCAGTGTTTCCTTCCCATTTGGGTCGAACAAGACAATATCCGCATCTGCACCGGGCAGCAGGGTGCCTTTGCGTGGATAAAGCCCAAATAGACGGGCCGGCTCTGTGCAGCATAGCGATACCCATTCTTGAAGACTGATCCGGTTCTGTTTTACTCCATAAGTGTAGAGCAGACGCAAGCGGGTTTCGATCCCGGGCAGGCCAGCGGGGATGCTTAAAAAGGAGTCCTTGCCGAGATCTTTCTGACCAACATAATTAAATGAACAGTGATCGGTGCCAATGGTTTGCAAGGAATTATCATTCAGGGCGTTCCAGAGACCTTGCTGGTCTACTGGAGAACGAAGCGGCGGGCAACAGACATATTTTGCTCCGCTGAAGTCATCAGTGCGGATAAAGCCATCATTGAGCAGTAGATATTGAGGACAGGTTTCACCCCAGGCGGCTTGTCCAGACCGACGCGCCTGGCCAATGGCCTCCGCGCCCAGGCGTGTGGATACGTGCACAATATAAACTGGGGCTTTACAAGTATCCGCGAGGCAGAGGATGCGTTCCACGGCTTCTTTCTCAGCCAGGCCGGGACGACTTTCAGGAAAATCTACCAGACCCAGCCGGGCCTCTTGTTTGAGTCGAGCGGTGGCCCGTTTGATAATGGCATCCGATTCTGCGTGTACGATGACCAATCCCCCGGCTTTCTTGACGGCATCCATGACGGCCAGGATCTGTTCGTCGTCCAGGTGAAAACCTGTATAGGTGGTATACACCTTGAAGGAAGGCAAGCCTGCCTCCAAAACACTTTGTACCTGGTCGAGCGTTTTGGCATCTCCGGAACAGAGCGTCATGTGAAAATTGAAATCAGCACTTGATTTCCCCTGAGCCTGAGCCAGGCGGTCCTGGAATGATTCAAGTAGGGGCTGGTCGGGATAATTTGGTTCGATAAAATCGATTACGGTAGTTGTTCCACCAAACACAGCCGCGCGTGAGCCGCTTGGCCAGGTATCACTTGTAGAGGTTATATTGGTGGGCATTTCAATGTGGACATGCGGGTCTACTGCACCTGGTAACACCAATAATCCGGCGGCTGAAATCTCCTGGTGTCCATGCAGATCGGAACCGATGGCTGTGATTTTTTCAGCATTAATCGCCAGGTCTGCCTGGAATACTTGTGTTCCAGATACAACTGTACCAGCTTTGATGACCAGATCAAATAACATAAAAACTCCTCATTGAAAAGAAAAGAGAGCTCAAGATATTTTGTATTCACACAGCTGGGCCAATTCATCACCAGACCATTCCTGCTTATAACCAAAGTGCACACGATTGTCTATCCAGCGCAGCCAAACGGGCGAAAACATATACCAACGGTTTTTCATTATTTCGTTTTCCATCGCAATGATGAAGGGGAATTTTGCCAGGTAAAGCGCTGCAGCCGCCAACTGTGCTTGGGTGGATTTAATCTCTCTGACTTTTCCGTGCATCTGCAACCCATGGATCTGCTTCCAATTTGATATTGGCACACTGATGGAAACACCAACAGACGAATTATCTGCCAGGTCAAGGCTGTGCTGACTGTCTGGTTTCGAGATGAAATAAAAATTTAGGTGTTGGTCATTGGCAAAATATAGAGCAGCAGCATGCGGCTGCCCTGCTGATGAAACAGTGGCGATGGTAAGTGAGGAGGATTCAAGTAAATCAGCAAAGGGTAGACGAGTTCCCATGGAAGCTATGTCTTACTCAGGATTGAGTTCTCCGGTATCCGATATGTCATCTGGCAGTCGATTTTTCGAAGTGCCTCGCCATACTTGGGCCTGGACGTTTTCGATGCCAACCCTGTTGAGAATGCGCCCAACCATATGGTCAATCATTTCTTCAATGCTTTTTGGGCGTGTATAGAAGGTTGGTACAGGTGGGAAGATGACGGCTCCAGCCTGTGCGGCGAGATCCATCAGGCGAATATGCCCGCGGTGTAGGGGTGCTTCTCGCACCACCAAAATTAGGGGACGCCCTTCTTTGAGGGTAACATCTGCAGCCCGGACAAGTAGATCATCAGCGTAGGAATTAGCAATTGCGGAAAGAGTTTTAATCGAACAGGGTACTACAACCATGCCCAATGTTGTGAAAGAACCAGATGCGATGGCGGCACCAATGTCCGAAATAGAATAAGTCACATCTGCCAGGTCGAGCACATCGCTTACTTTCCAATCGGTTTCTTCTGTGATCGTCAGGCGAGATGCGCGAGACAGGACCAGATGGGTCTCGATATCAGGGGCTGCACTGCGAAGAATTTGAAGTATGCGTATCCCTAAAATTGCTCCGGAGCTGCCACTGATTCCAATTACCAAGCGTTTCTTGTTTTCAGCCATGATCATGCCCGTCTATTCAGGATTTTAGCAATCATACCACGCTGCTCTAATTCGAAACCACACTGAAAATATTCACTTGCTGCGTAACAAATCGAAAACCGTTCGCATCTGGGTAGTAGAACCCGGGTGGAACAGACAAAATCGTTTCTCCCCAGGTTGGTGGCGGAAATAAATATTAAATATGAACTAGCCGTGGCTTGTGCGTAATTTGCAAGTGGAATGGAAATATTTGATGAGAAGTAGTTTGACTAATTTTTGTAGGACTGCTATAATGTTGTCAATCGGTAGTTGACAATGTAAACTAGGGATTGCTTTTCCCCTGATGTAATTTGATCGTACTTAGCCAATCCAGTGCTCTGTGTATATCTATAGATTGGTATATATCATCTTTTGCCGCGAGTTGTCCACTGGGATTTTATTCATCCATGTTGGCAAGACAAAGACTCGTGGCCCAAATTCACTATAGGCAGCGTTTATGGCCCAAATTGATTATGTTCGTGCTCAATCCATTAATCAAGCCCTGCAATTATTGAGTGAATCAGGGCATGTCAACCGCCTGTTAGCAGGGGGCACTGATCTTCTGGTGTATATGCGCCACGAAAAACCGGATTTCACCCGGCTGGTGGATATCACTCGTATCCCTGAACTTAAAATAATTGAGCTTCATGGTGACCAAATCCACATTGGGGCTGCGGTTACTTTTAGCGAAGTGGCCGAGAGCCCAATCATAAAAGAAAACGCGGCTTGTCTGGTCGAATCCGCTCTTTCAGTGGGCGGGCCTGCTATTCGTAATGTTGCAACCCTGGGCGGGAATGTGATCAATGCGGCCGCCTGTGCTGATTCGCTGCCGCCACTGGTTTGTTGTGATGCGGTTGCTCATCTCCAAAGCCTACAAGGTGAAAGAAGCCTGCCAGTTGCCGAGCTTGTGGATGGACCCAACCACACAGATTTACATCCTGGTGAATTGTTGACTTATTTCTCCATGCCGGTCTTTCCTGCAAATGTCAGATCGGGTTTTCTAAAACTGGGGCGCCGCAATGCCCAGGCAATTTCACGCTTGAGTATTGCCACGGCTGGCCGGTTGGACGGGAATGGCCATATCGATTATGCGCGCCTGGTTTCTGGTGCTGCCACACCCCATGTGCATCGTTACGCTGATGTAGAATCCTATTTGTTGGGCAAAACTCCGGATACGACCACATTGGAAGAGGCTGCCCGTATCTGTGCGGCGACAATGGTGTCGATAACTGGCCGGCGTTGGTCGACAGATTATAAGGAAACTGCCATCCAAGGGATGGCTGAACAAGGGCTTCGGGCTGTCTTCGGCATCCATAATTAACCATTGTAATTTTGAGGAAGAGTATTATGCGGATTCAATTTACCCTCAATCATCAACCTGTTCAAATTGATGTTCAAACCGACATCACCCTTTTACATGTTTTGCGTGACCAATTGGGGCTGACCGGAGCAAAGGAATCTTGTTCGGTTGGTGAATGTGGTTCATGTTCTGTCATCATCAATGGCAAGCTGGTCAACAGCTGTCTTGTGCTGGCTCCCCAGGTGGATGGCGCTGAAGTCATCACCATTGAGGGGGTTCATGGCGAAGACGGTGGCTTGAATGACTTGCAGGAAAATTTTGTAAATTATGGGGCTGTTCAATGTGGTTTTTGCATCCCCGGGATGGTATTGGCAGGCGAAGCTCTGCTTACACAGACTCTGACCCCTTCCCGTACAGAAATTCGTACTGCGATGGCGGGCAACTTATGTCGCTGTACTGGGTATCAGCAAATCGTGGATGCAATTGAAGCCACGGCAAACCAACGTCAAATAACCCAGACAAGGGTTTAATTGTTGTCAGACTGTTGATCCGGATAAGAGGATGAACGCATGAGCGACCTTAAGATAATTGGCAAACCCGCGCGACGGGTGGATGCAGTTGAAAAATTGACCGGTAAAGCCCGCTTCATCGCTGATTACCGCCTGCCTGGTATGCTGCATGCTCGCTGTTTGCGCAGTGAACTTCCACATGCCCGCATCGTTAACCTGGATGTATCTCCGGCTTTGGCTGTTCCGGGAGTGCGCGCGGTGATCACACACTCTGATTTTTTTGAAGACGGCTTGTGGGGTTTTCCGTTTAAAGATAAGAATATGCTCGCTGTGGAAAAGGTACGCTATGTGGGCGATGCCATCGCAGCAGTTGCTGCAGATACGCCTGAAGCTGCCATGTTAGGTGTGGAAGCGATCATTTGTGAATTGGAAGCTTTGCCGGGCCTCTTCGATCCGAGTCTTGCTTTGAATGCAGACGCACCCCAGATTGGGCCGGATCGAACGGATGGAAAACACCCAAATTTTCTCGATCTTGAAATTGTGCGTAAAGGTAATGCCCTGGAAGCATTAGCCGAATGTGATGTTGTGATTGACCAGCACTACTCCACCGTGCCCCAGGAACATGCGTACATGGAGCCTGAAGGTGCATTGGCAATTCCAACAAAAGAAGGCGGAGTCCTGGTTTACGCTCCCAATCAGAGCCCTTTTATCAACCAGGGCCATATTGCATCCGTATTGAACCTGCCGCTCAACAAAGTACGAGTGATCCAACCCCCAGTGGGTGGGTCCTTCGGTGGTAAGGATGATCTGGTTTATGAGACATCTGCGCAGACTGCCTGCCTGGCCCTGATTACAGGACTTCCTGTGAAAATGGTGTTCGGACGAGAAGAAAGTCTGATTGCCAGCTATAAGCGGGATGCCATGCGTATGCATATCCGGCTTGGCGCTGGGCGGGATGGTAGATTAAAGGCTTGCAAGTTTGATGGTTTGCTAGATTCGGGTGCGTATGCATCTGAAGCCTCCTTTACTGCCTGGCGGGCAAGCATCCATGCCATGGGTGCCTATCGCTACGATGCCTGCGAAGTGGATGTGACTTGCGTATATACAAATAATGGATTTACAGGTGCCTTCCGTGGGTTCGGTAATACCGAAGTTTGTTCTGCGATTGAACAAGCCATCGATGAAATGGCGGCGGAATTCAATCAGGATCCGATCGAATTTCGGCTGAACAACTGTTTGCATCTTGGCGATGAGATTGCCTATGGCCAAATTTTGACCGAATCGGTAGGGTTGCCTGCCTGCCTTAAGACCGTTAGAAGTATGAGTGACTGGGACCGCAAGCGTGCTGATTACAACAACCAGGATAGCAAGCATGTTCGACGTGGAATTGGCGTGGCCGCGCTCTTTCACGGTACATCCCTGGGTGCTGAGGGTGCTGACTATGCAGCCAGCTCAATCTGTGTTCAAAATGATGACTCAATTACGCTTACCTCCGGGTTAACAGATTACGGACAGGGTTCCCGCACAGTATTTACGCTGATCGCTGCGGAGGAACTGGGTGTGCAACCGGACAGAATTCACATGCTGCGGCCCGATACCGATACATCACTTGAATCTGGTCCCACGGTGGCAAGCCGTTCGACCATGCTGGGTGGCAATGCGGCCAGAGTTGCGGCTGCTAATCTACGTCAGACCCTTGATTTGGCTGCTGCAGATTTGCTGCAATGTGAAGTGTACCAACTGGTGCGTGCTGGCGAGGACTATGTTGGCCCGAGCGAAGAACCTACGCAGTGGAGCCAAGTGGCAGAACATGCCCGAAAAATTGGATTGATACTTTCTGCACAAGGCAAATGGAATGCCCCTGAGATTGCTTGGGACCACCATGCTGGTCGCGGTACACCCTATATGGCTTATCATTTTGGCGCACAAGTGGCCGAAGTGGAAGTTGATATGCATACCGGGCGAACCCAGGTAATTGGCTTCTGGGCAGTTCACGATCCGGGCAAGGTCATTTTTCCGCAGGGTGCTTTTGGGCAGATCTATGGCGGTGTGGCTCAAGGCCTGGGTTATGCGCTGATGGAACAGATCACTTATGCTGATGGTTACCTGCAGGAAACCAATTTCGATGCTTATTTGATCCCAACTTCAGTGGATGTACCAGAAATGCAGGTTCAGTTTGTGGAAGAAGCTTTCTCACATGGCCCTTACGGAGCGAAAAATGTCGCCGAACCAGCCATGGTGCCGACTGCGCCTGCGATTTTGAATGCGATTGCCCAGGCAACAGGGCGGCGAGTTCGCGATTTGCCTGCGAATCTTGAAAAAGTGTTGCTCGGCCGCGACTTGAACAAAAGTTTCTCTCCACGAGCCTGTCGCTTGGGTTTAAAAACCCATTAATCGAATCTACCGTTAATAATTAACAGCGATACACACTGCTTTTGCAGGGAGTATCGCTGTTTTCTTAAGTAGTCTTCATGGAAATTTATTTTCGATCAGATCCTCGCCAATTCCCGTCCAGGTCATCATCCAGATGCGCATTCAGATCCAATCCCGCCTGATGAATTGACCTCAAGCATATAAATAATGATCGCCGGGAGATGAAGAAATTCTTGATCTGAGTAGGGTCGTAGATCTGATTTTTTAGAGATCTCATGTTTGATGCCTGCTGAGTGCGTTTATAATAGCATCAAGTCAAACGCGTCCGGTTAGCTTGCCCAGTAAAGATGGTGTTAATTATGCAACCCCAGTTCCAATTGGTTAAAAATGGAAGGAAAAGATCAACCACCCTGGCTTTGTTAACTACAGGAGCGATCGATCCAAATAACCGCGCCATCTGGGCTGGGTCGGCGGCAGCCGCCAGGGAAGCTGGGGTTAACCTGATCTGTTACCCGGGACGATTGGTGCATTCTCCGGTTGATTTTGAATCCCAACGAAATGTCATTTACAACATGGTGGATCCTCAAACGGTGGATGGGCTGGTAATCATGGGTGGGCTGAACGCCTGGGTGGACATGGACGAGACCCTTGAATTCATCAGACAATTTCGGCCCAGACCAGTTGTCACGACTGGCATCGTGTTGGAAGGCATCCCGGGTGTGACTGTGGATAATTATCACGGTATGTATGATGTAATTACCCACCTCGTAACTGTACATAACCGCCGCCGAATTGCTTTTATCCGTGGTCAGGCTGGTCATCAGGAGGCTATTGATCGCTACCAGGCCTATCTGGATGTGTTGAAGGAAAATGGTATTCCATTTGATGTTAGACTGGTTTATCAGGGCAATTTTAAGGAAAGCGGTGGGGCCGAAGGTGCCAGGGTTTTGTGGTCTGAAAACCAGGGTAAGTTTGATGCGTTGGTGGCGGCCAGTGATAATATGGCGATTGGTGCCATCAAAACACTCCAGATGCTTGGAGTCCGCATTCCGATGGATGTGGCGGTGGTGGGATTGAATGGCGAAGAACAAGGACTGGTGATCAATCCTCCTTTAACAACCGCTTTGTTGCATTTCTACGAACAGGCATATCAGGCAACCATGATGGTACTTTCCATGTTAGATGGAAAGGATGTGCCGCCAAAAGTGGTTTTGCCTACCCATATGGTTGCGCGACAATCCTGCGGCTGCTCTGACCCACTTGTGATGCATGCTGAGGCCGTTCCACATACTGAGAAACTGGATTCTTTCACGGAAGAAATCCGTATGTTGGAAGATTTGGTCTTTGGAGGTACATCTTCCCCACTCCAGATCCCACCTGATGAACCGGTGTACCTGGTTTTCCCTCCACTGCTCAAAGCTTTTTTGGAAGAGAGCCGGGGCAAAGCGAAGGGCGAATTTCTCGGTTTGTTTGCAGATGCGCTTCAAAAAACTGCGCATTCGAATGACGCTTTCCCACGTTGGCATGAAATCGTTTCGATTATGCGTCAATTTGCCATTTCTCAATTGACAGAGCCAAAATCTCGGCTGCGGGTTGAGAATCTTGTGCAACAAACCCGGGTCATCCTGGGCGAGTCTTCCCGGCGCCACAATGCTTACCAGGTGCTTCAGGCCGATGAGAAGCTGCATATTTTAGGTGAGATCAGTCAAAGCATGAGTGTTGTGAGTAACGCGCTCGATTTGACAAATGTCCTGGAACGTTCCCTACTCCTGCTTAATATTTCGCACTGCTATATATTTTTATACGAAGATCCACTTAAACCTGAAAATCTGGCGCGCTTCACTTTTGCGTATGAAAATCATCATGTAGTGCCAATTGAGCCAAAAGGGTCGGTCTTTCCAGCAAGTCATTTACTTCCTGCCGGGCTATTGGCTCTGGATCGTTTACACAGCCTGGTAGTCGAACCGCTTTTCTTTCGGGATGACCAGCTTGGTTACGCTATTTTTGAGGCTAATCCCCGCGAGGAGGCCATTTATGAAATTATGGGCGGACAAATCAGCGCATCCCTAAAACGCATCATCCTTACCGAGCGCAATATCCGCTTATTTGACGAAGCCGTGGAAGCGCGCAAAGCTGCCGAGCAGGCAGATGTGCTCAAGAGCCGTTTCCTTTCAATGGTCAGCCATGAGTTACGCACTCCACTGGCCCTGATTGTTGGCACGATCGAAATGATGCTGCAAGAGGAAAAGTCAGGCAGCAGCCCGCCGTTGCCGGGTTCTTATCGTAAAGATATGAGTAGTATTCACACCAGCGCCAAGCATCTTTTTCGCCTGATTGGCGATGTGCTGGATTTGGCCAGCAACCAGGCCGGCGAATTGCGGTTGGTTTCAGAACCGCTGGATCTATCCGCTTTGTTCGCTGAAGTCGCTGCCTTGGGACAATCGATGGTGCGCGAAAAAGGGCTGGAATGGCGCACACGTATTCCAGCCAGTCTACCGCTGGTGATGGGAGACCGGACCCGTCTGCGACAGGTGACGCTCAATTTGTTGAGCAACGCCGTAAAATTTACCGAGGATGGTTATGTCTCGATGAAGGTCTCGGTTCAAGATACTACTGTGCTGGTTGAAGTCAGTGATACGGGCATGGGTATTCCGGAAGATGAGCAGGAAGTCATTTTCGATGAGTTCCGCCGATCTGGGCGCAGTATGGCGCGCGGTTACGGTGGTATGGGGCTCGGGCTGGCAATCACACGGCGGTTGATTGAATTACATGGTGGCAAGATTGGTGTACGTTCAAATGACGCAGATGAATCTGGTTCCAGCTTTTATTTTAGTTTGCCGGTGATAGGAAATTCAGTGCCAGAGGTCGTAACTCTTCCCAGACGCAGCAGCACTGTCTTGCTATTAAGCGAAAATGTTTCTTTACAGTTGCAAGAACATTTGCAGCGTAAGGGTTTTGTTGTAGAGATGTTGGATGTTTCCAAAGTGCCAGACTGGCTCGCGCAGGTTGTCTCGCAGCCGCCCGGGGCCGTGGTGCTGGATTATCAACCCGCGACAGAGCGCGGATGGGAATTGATGCAGTTACTCAAACAAAATCCAGAGACTCGCGATATTCCCGTGGTGTTCTACAGTTTGTCTGATGGACTTGCGCAGGGTTCGATGCTCGAGATGGATTACCTGGCCAAGCCTGTTGGCAGCGCACAGCTTTCTGATGCGCTGGAGCGCCTGGGTCTAAAGTGTGAAGCGGGTCGCAGCACGATTTTGGTGGTGGATGATGACCCCAACGTGCTGGATATGCATGTGCGCATGTTGGAAAACCAGGTCAGTTGCACCATCCTGAGAGCTCGTAATGGAAAACTGGCCCTGGAAATTATGCAGCAGCAATGCCCCGATCTGGTCTTGTTGGATTTGATGATGCCTGAAATGGATGGTTTTGAAATGCTGCGCTTGATGCGCGAACAGGATGCTACTCGAAATGTGCCGGTGATTGTGCTTTCGGCTCAAATTCTTACATCGCACGACATGTTGAAATTGCAGGAGGGCGTAGCGGCAGTCTTGAGTAAAGGATTATTCAATGTTGATGAAGTGCTGAAGCAAGTGGAAGCAGCTTTGAGCCATAGCAAGCGCCTGGGTAGCCAGGCTTCACACACCGTCCGGCAGGCAATGGCATATATTCATGAGCATTATGCCGAGTCTGTCTCGCGGGCTGACCTGGCGCGCTATGTGGCGATTACGGAACGCTATCTAACGCATTGTTTTCGCGAAGAAATGGGTATTACGCCGACGGCTTATATTAATCGATATCGGGTGAAGCGTGCCAAGCTGTTGCTGGAACAAGGGAAGTTGAATATTACCGAAGTGGCACAGGCAGTTGGATTTTCTGATAGCAGTTATTTCAGCCGGGTGTTTCAACAGGAGGTGGATGTTGCACCGGGTGCTTACCAGCGAGGTAAGCGTTCTGAAAAGTAGGATCGGGAAAATTGGGGTGGTTTGTTCGGGTAATATGTGTGCTGAGTAAAAAGTAACTGAAATGGGGGTATTTTTACAGTTTGTCCAATAATCCAAAATAAAGCTCCAAATTTGCAAGACAGCAGGGCTGGTTTATGACAAACTTGGGTTGATCAGAAACACGAATTAGAATCTATTTGTTGTGCCTTATATGCCAATGCCAAACTTTGACCATACGAATGACCGGCTGTGTGTTATTGCTGAATCCGACCCTTTTCTGGCGCGCTTATTGCAGCGATATGCCGAGAAGAGTGGTCTGCGGATTCAACTGGCACGTACCGGGGATGATATTTTGGAATTGGCAAAGCGAACACCAGCCCTCATCATCCTGGATCCGGAACTGCCCGGAAAGGTGAGAGGCTGGGAAGCAGCCCAGACGCTCAAATCTGAAAAACAAACCAGCGGCATACCCGTCATTGTTTGCTCCTGGCTTAAAAAACCTGAGGCACTGGCCCTTGTCGGACAAATATCTGCCTATATGCAAAAACCGGATTTGAGTTACGAAGATTTTGCGGATGCGTTAAAAATGGCTGGTGTGATACCGTCGGACATTTCGGAGTAGCTGTTTGGGTGATGTTTTTCTCGGTGAAGCCAGGATTGGCCTGGTATAACCATTCTGTTGGAGGTAGAAATGAATTCAAGAGAAAGAGTACAGCTTGCTTTAAATCATAAAGAAGCTGACCGTATACCGCTGGATTTGGGTGGTTGTGGACAGACCGGGATGCACGTTTCGACGGTCTATGCCTTGCGCCAAGCCCTCAAACTGGATGCGCCCGGTACGCCGATCAAGGTATCTGAACCGTTCCAAATGTTGGGCGAGATAAAACCAGACTTGCGTGATGCGCTGGCTGTGGATGTTGTTGGAATGGGTGGAACACTCAACTTTTTCGGTTTCAAAAATGAAGGTTGGAAACCCTGGACCACATTTGATGGCACACCTGTGTTGGTGCCTGAACTGTTCAACACTGAGCCAGATGAAAAGGGTGACATCATGATGTACCCTCAGGGTGACAGGTCCGTGCCGCCCAGCGCAAAAATGCCTGACGGGGGCTTTTACTTCGATTCAATCATGCGTCAGGGGCCAATGGATGATGCCAGCTTGAAGGTCGAAGATAACCTGGAAGAATTTGGACCGATCTCAGCCGAAGAGTTGGAACATCTCAAGAACGAATCTGAGACTCTTTACACGCAGACGGATAAAGCCATTGTAATGGTGTTGGGCGGGATGGCTTATGGCGATATTGCCCTGGTGCCTGGCCCCACGCTGAAGGATCCCAAGGGTATCCGCGATATTACCGAGTGGTATATGGGTACGGTGACACACCAGGACTATATCCGGCAGGTTTTTGAACGCCAGTGCGAGATTGCCCTGGAAAATCTGCCAAAAATCTATGCCGCGGTGGGCGATCGTATCACGGTTGCCTGGGTCAGCGGCACTGACTTTGGGGCACAGAACAACTGCTTTATTTCGCCCAAGGCCTTCCGCACTCTTTACAAACCATTTTATACACGGGTTAATGATTGGATCCATCAAAATACATCCTGGAAGACTTTTATTCATTCCTGCGGTTCCATTTTGCCCATTATTCCGGATATTATCGAGTCTGGCTTTGATATTCTCAATCCGGTACAGACTTCGGCAGTGAATATGGATCCGACAGTGCTTAAGACGCGTTTTGGTGAGCAAGCCACTTTTTGGGGTGGTGGTGTCGAGACCCAGAGAGTGCTGCCCTTCGGCACACCGGCTGAAGTGCGTACCCAAGTGCGGGAGCGACTTCAGATTTTTGGAAAAAATGGTGGTTTTGTTTTTAACCCGATTCATAATGTGCAGGCCAAGGTTCCGATTGAGAACCTGCTGGCCATGTATGAAACTGTCCGCGATTACGGCAGCTATTAAGATTTGTTAAAAATTTGGATGTATAGTTTGTCCAATAATCCAAAAGCAAGCTCCAATTTTGCAAGATTTCTTTGATAAATTGTGACAAACTAAGAGTATCAGGGAATGCATCAGTGGGATGTGCCACGTAAATTTTATAATCATTCGCTATGCTGACCTGATATATTTTTTCAACCCGCCATCCTTGATGCGATTGCAGAGAATTTGGCAGGAAATTAATATCATTCGAGAGGAGAATGAACCAATGAAACGTACACTGTACTATGTTTTGACCACCTTATTGCTGGCAGCTTTTGTACTCGCTGCTTGCGCGCCTGCTGCCACACCCACCGCCGAGGGACCTGCCGCTGCGGCAGGAAAACCGATGTTGGTTGTGATCAACAAGAGCGCGGATCAGCAGTACTTTATCGACTTGCAGAACTCGTTTGTTGATACTGCCAAGGGTCTTGGCGCAGAATCGAAGAAGTTCGATGCCAAGCTCGACCCAAACCTGGGCGTAAGCCTGGTGAATGACGCCATCTCTGCCGGCGCCAAGGGTATCGCCATTACTGTGCCCGACCAGACAATTGGACCGGCAATCGCCAAGGCTGCCAAGGATGCAGGCGTGGTATTGATCGCGACTGATGACGGCATCAAAGATACGGATGGCAATACCGTTCCGTTTGTTGGCTTTGATGGCAAGGACATGGGCAAGAAAGTCGGCGAAGCAGCTGCGAAACTGTTGACGGACAGTGGCTGGCTCAAAGATGCTACCAAGAAGGTCGGCGTACTTTCCGTTGAAGTTCAGACCCTTTCGGTTTGCAACGACCGCACTGATAATGAAAAAGCTGCAGTGGTTGCTGCCGGCGTACCTCAAGCTCAGATCTTTGCTGTTCCTTATACCGGCGAAGCGCTTTCTTCCCAGGATGCGGCTGGCCCGGTCATTACTGCCCATCCTGAAATTACCAACTGGATCGTCTTTGGCTGCAACGATGAAGGCGCTCTGGGTTCCTTGAATGCACTGGCTACTGCCGGCGTAAAGACTGATGACATCATCGGTGTCGGTCTGGGCGCTTACGAAGCCTGCAAGTCTTGGGCGGCTGGACAGCCCTCTGGTTTCAAGGCTGGCCTGTTCATTTCGGGTCTGGATGTTGGCAAGACCGCCGCGACCGTGCTTTACGATGCGGTTGTCAACGGTAAAACCCCACCCGCCAACTCCTACGCCCCAACATCGATCGTGGATGCATCCAACTTTAAGACCGTGATGGATCCGATCTCTTCCGGAAATTGCTCCGCTGGAGCCGCGGCTGCCCCTGCTGCAAGTGAAAAACCGATGTTGGTTGTGATCAACAAGAGCGCAGACCAACAGTACTTTATCGATCTTCAGAATTCGTTTATGGATGCTGCCAAGGGTCTTGGCGCAGAATCGAAGAAGTTTGATGCCAAGCTCGACCCGAACCTGGGCGTAAGCCTGGTGAATGACGCCATCTCTGCCGGCGCCAAGGGTATCGCCATTACTGTGCCCGACCAGACAATTGGACCGGCTATTGCAAAGGCTGCCAAGGATGCAGGCGTGGTATTGATCGCGACTGATGACGGCATCAAAGATGCGGATGGCAATCCCATCCCGTTTGTTGGCTTTGATGGCAAAGACATGGGCAAGAAAGTCGGCGAAGCTGCCGCGAAGCTGTTGACTGACAGTGGCTGGCTCAAAGATGCAACCAAGAAGGTCGGCGTACTATCCGTTGAAGTTCAGACCCTCTCGGTTTGCAACGACCGCACCGATAATGAAAAAGCCGCCGTGATCGCTGCTGGCGTGCCTCAAGCTCAGATCTTTGCTGTTCCTTATACTGGCGAAGCGCTTTCTTCCCAGGATGCGGCTGGCCCAGTTATCACTGCTCACCCTGAAATCACCAACTGGATTGTCTTTGGCTGCAACGATGAAGGCGCTTTGGGCTCCATCAATGCACTGGCTACTGCCGGCGTAAAGACTGATGATATCATTGGTGTTGGTCTGGGCGCTTACGAAGCCTGCAAGTCTTGGGCGGCTGGACAGCCCTCGGGTTTCAAGGCTGGCCTGTTCATTTCGGGTCTGGATGTTGGCAAGACTGCGGCGACTGTGCTTTATGACGCGATTGTCAGTGGCAAGACACCAGGTGCTAACTCCTATGCACCAACATCGATCGTCGATGCATCCAACTTCAAGACCGTGATGGATCCGATCTCTGTGGGAAACTGCTCCAAGTAATTAGCTGCTCCTATTACTGGGATCTGTTCTACAGAGCGGATCCCAGTAATAATGCCTGCGAGATTACCGCAGGGGAAAGTAATCTGAATATGACTGACGTTGCACTTTCCAAACCATCTACTTCATCTACTATCAAACCTGGAACATTAGAGATTCGCGGCATAAGCAAGGCGTTTCCAAATGTGCAGGCGCTCGCCGATGTTTCGCTCGATATCCGGCCCGGTGAGATTCTCGCTTTCATGGGAGAGAACGGAGCCGGAAAGTCAACGCTGCTCAAAATCATCAACGGTGACTACCGGCCAGATTTGGGAACTCTCTCGATTGATGGCCAGCGTTTGACCTTTTCAAGCCCCCATGTCGCGCATAAAGCCGGGATCCGTGTTATTTACCAGGAGCCTGAAATTATCCCTGGGGTTGATGTGGCCGAGAATATCTGGGTCGGGGAACTTCCGAAACGTTTTGGCCTGGTTGACCGTCGGCAACTTAATCTTCAAGTTCAAAATAGCCTGAAAGAATATGGATTTGAAGGCGCGTTGCCAATGCACTTGCTCGGTGACGAGCTTTCTTCGGCTCAGCGCCAGCTTGTGGAAATTATGCGCGCGCTTAAGTCGGGTGTTCGGGTGCTTGCACTCGACGAGCCGACATCATCCCTGACGGATGATGAGGTTGAACGTCTTTTTACGCTCGTCCGTCGCCTTCGAGATGAAGGCGTGGCGATTATTTACGTTTCCCATCGAATTAACGAGATACTGCGCTTATGTGATCGAATTGCCATTCTACGTGATGGGAGTCTGGTCACCGTCAAGCCTGCCTCTGAATTATCCGAATCTGATATCGTGCGCCTGATGGTGGGGCGGGAACTTTCTGACATCTTTAAGCGCCGGCCAACCGGCACCGGCCGCGAAATCTTGCGCGTTGAAGAACTGCATAGCAATTGGCATCGAGGTGTGAGTTTCCACGTCAACGCGGGTGAGGTAGTAGGTTTTGCTGGTTTGGTTGGGGCCGGCAGAACAGAATTAGCGAAGGTCATTTTTGGCGATCTGCCCAAAATCAGTGGACAAGTTGTCCTGGATGGAAAAGAAGTGAACATTGGACGTCCGGATGAAGCTATTGCTCTAGGCATCGGTCTTGCGCCGGAAGATCGCAAGCGCGAGGGCCTTGTGCCCATTCGCAGCGTCCTTGAGAACACATCGTTGGCAATCTTGCGCCAACTTTGTCGCTTTCACTTTGTGCGCACAGGTCTGGAGCGGTCGATTGCAGCGGGTTTTGTCGATAAGCTCCAGGTGCGGACACCTTCGCTTGAGCAAGAAGTTGGCAAGCTCTCGGGCGGTAACCAGCAGAAAGTTGTCCTGGCGCGCTGGTTGGCGGCGAAGCCAAAGGTCCTGATCCTTGATGAGCCAACGCGCGGTATTGACATTGGTGCAAAGGCAGAAATCTACCAGCTCATCGATGAGCTAGCCAGCGAAGGGTTAGGGATCCTGCTGATCAGTTCAGAATTGCCCGAAATTCTTGGGCTTGCGGACCGTGTCTATGTTATGAAAAACGGTCGGATCACCGGAGAACTTTCCGGGGCGGAAGTCACCGAGGAAGCAGTCCTTGGGCTTGCGATAAAAGATAACTTTACGACGGTCTCCACTGGGGACGCGCAAACAACTCAGAAGGACGGCACATTATGAGCCAAATACAGACGAAGCAAACCGCAACTTCCGCAAAGGGCAGCGATTTTCTTAAGCGCTCGATCGGTGTTATTGGTACCGATAATCTCTCGCTCATGTTCGCGCTCGTGTTCCTGATCTTCCTTGTTACGGTCGTAAGCGGCTGGTTTGGGATGGCAGGAGGCGATAAGTTCTTCTCCTGGCAGAATCTAATGAATAGCCTTGCCCAGGCGATCGTGATCGTTGGTCTGATCGCGATCGGTGAGACGGTAGTGATCATCGCGGGTGGCCTGGATATTTCAGTTGGCTCGATTGCATCGATTGGTTCGGTGGTGGCAGCTTCCGTTCTTGTAGGAGTTGGAACAGTCGGATCATTTCATATCCTGCCAACTGGCAGCGTGTTTATTGCGGTAGCAGCCGGGATCATCGCTGGTATGATTGCTGGCGCGATCAACGGTTCGATTGTCTCTTTCTTGCGTGTCAACCCAACAATTGCCACACTTGGTACGCTGGCCGCTTTTGCAGGTTTTGCTTTCCTGTTGGCGCCAGAAGGTAAACCAATTGGGGTGGTTACACAGCCTGACTTTACCTGGCTGGCTCAGGGTCGTTTCCTGGGGCAGGTGGCAATTCCGGCGATGGGCGGCGCAAAATGGACTGGTATTCCCGTTTTGACAGTTATCCTGATTATCGTGGCGATCTTTGTGCATATACTTATGCGCTATACCGACTTTGGCCGGGCGATCTACGCTATTGGCGGTAATGCTACTGCCGCGCGCCTGGCTGGTATCAATCTTATTCAGGTTAAAATTATCATGTACATGCTCTCGGGTGGCATTGCCGGGTTGGCAGGCGTTTTGCTGGCTGCGCGTACAACCTCGGGCAACCCGGTCAATGGCAACGGGTTGGAGCTGCAGGCTATTACGGCAGTGTTCTTAGGCGGTGCGGCTACCTCGGGTGGCAAGGGTACAATTGTTGGCACCTTCCTGGCGGTCATCCTGGTTGGTGTGCTTAATAATGGCATGAACCTGCTCGGTTTCAACACTTTCATCCAGCGCGTTGCACTTGGTTTGCTGTTGATTGCTGCGGTGGCGGTTTCACAATGGCGCCAGGCTTATGCAGAGAGCGCCCGGACACGGATTGCGGACGCAGCATAAATTTCTGGCGATTCGTTCCGCCGATTTACCATTTATAGGTTCAGGAGTATGAAATGGATCCCATTATTCAGGAAATTTACACCAATGTTATGGACGGACAGGCCGATATTGTTCAAGAAAAGGTTAGGGCCGCCCTCGATGCTGGGACTGCTGCATCTGTGATCTTGAACGAAGGCATGATCGCTGCGATGGCCGAAGTGGGACGGCTTTATGAAGAAGGTGAATTTTTTGTTCCGGAAATGCTGATCTCGGCCCGCGCCATGCAGACTGGATTGGCTTTACTAAAACCATATCTGAAAGATTCAGATGTCAAATCGGCCGGCAAGGTCGCGATTGGCACCGTCAAGGGTGATCTGCACGATATCGGCAAGAATCTGGTGGCAATGATGCTCGAAGGTGCCGGGTTTGAAATTATTGATCTGGGTACCGACGTTTCTCCCGAAAAATTTGTTGAAGCCGTTCGTGAGCGAAACGTGCAAATTGTGGCCATGTCTGCACTATTGACCACCACGATGACATCCATAAAAAGCACAATCGATGTCTTGACCGTGGCCGGATTACGCGAACGGGTTAAGATTATGATTGGGGGTGCACCAGTTACCCAGGAATATGCAAACCAGGTTGGCGCAGATGGTTTCTCTCCGGATGCCAGCCGGGCTGTAGCCACCGCCAAAGAATTGCTTTTAGCCTGAAAGGTATTCATATGAAACATCGTGACCGTGTTTTAATGGCTCTGAATCATGAAGAGCCTGACCGCTGTCCCATGCAGGTGTCATTTACACCTGAGTTCGCTACCCGGCTTGGCCAGGAATTGAAATTGGGAAGCGACAAAATTCACAACCCACACGGCGGCGGTAATACCTATGAAATGGAACGTGCCCTTGACCAGGATTTGCTGCTGACTTCGGTTGGCTGGGCTAATTCATATTATCAAGGCGCAGAAGACTATGTCGATGAGTGGGGTATCGGTTGGAAATCGGTGGAATATAAAACGCCATTTGGTGCCGGTCGTTATACAGAAATGAACCAACATCCGTTGGCAGAAGACAGCGCTATCACTGCTTACCAGCCTCCCGATCCAAACCGGCCTGAGCTCTACCATGAAGCCGAGTGGGTGTTGCGCACATTTAAGGATGAATTTTTTATTGTAGGCGTAACGGTTACCACTATGTTTGAGTGTGCCTGGGCCTTGCGCGGTTACGAACGCATGCTGACTGACTTTGCTCTCAAACCGGATTTGGCTGAGCAATTGCTAGACATTCCATATCGTTACCACCTGGCTGCTGCAAAAAAATTGACCCAGATGGGAGTGGATATGATCTGGATTGGCGATGACGTCGGCGCGCAGAATGCCATGATCATTTCGCCAAAAATGTGGCGCAAATTCCTCAAACCACGCCTGGCGAACTTTATCTCAGAATTGAAGAGTATCAATCCGCAGCTTAAAGTAGCCTATCATTCGGATGGGGTTGTTTATCCCATCATCCCAGATCTGATTGAAATTGGTCTGGATGTGCTCAATCCGATCCAGCCCGCCAGCATGGATCCTGTGCGGCTAAAGCAGGATTTCGGTGATAAGCTGTGCTTCTGGGGTTCAATCGATGAACAGCATACTTTGCCTTTTGGAACGCCAGCGGACATGCAACACGAAGTTCAAACCCGCCTGAAGACACTGGGCAAAAACGGTGGACTGATTCTCGGCCCAACCCACCATATCCAACTGGATACACCGATGGAAAACTTCTGGGCGATGGTTAACAACATTAGGGAAACGCCTTACTCACAGCTTTAAATTATTTACGGTAGTCCCAATGTTGAACAGGAATCTCGCCATGCATCCCACAATCAATCAAATAACCTGGCACGGTTTTCCAGCCCTGGCGCTGGAAAATGAGTTGATCTGTACTGTCATTGTACCGAATCTGGGCGCAAAGATTGTGTCCCTATTTGATAAAACCTGCCAGCATGAGTGGTTGGCTGCACCGATGCGCCCAGTGAAACAAACCAGCTATGCTGCAGATTTTGTCAGCCAGGATATGAGCGGTTGGGACGAGATGATGCCCACGATCGTGGCCTGTGATTGGGACGGTGCTCATTTGCCCGACCATGGCGAGGTTTGGAGTATTCCGTGGTTGTTGGAAAAAAATACGGATAGTGCAATAAGTTTGTCTGTAATGGGCACAGCTATGCCGTATAGATTTGCTCGTTCGGTTTCATTCACGGCGTCTGATTGTCTGAAGCTGGAATACAGCCTGACAAATACCGGCGAAAGAGCATTCCCGTACTTGTGGACGGCGCACCCCCAGTTTGTGGCCGATCCACAAACCCGAATTGTTTTGCCTCCCGAAGTGAAGCAGATGGTAAACGTTGTGGATAATGACCCGAATTGGGGTAAAGCCGGCAGTTTGCGCGCCTGGCCTGAAGCTGTTGCTGCAAACGGTGTGGTACAGCGCCTGGACCGGGTTGGTACGGTGGAGAAGCATGCCTGCCGGAAGTTTTATATCTCACCCGAACAGGGTATTGCTTGGGCAGCGTTGGCGCAGGAAAGATTGGGCTGCCAGCTGCACCTGGAGTGGTCGTTGGCGGAGATACCTTATCTTGGTGTATGGGTGGATGAAGGTAGTTATAACGCGGCCCCTGTTGCGGCGCTTGAACCTTCCAGTGGATATTATGACAGCCTGGAGCGAGCGGCACTCAATCAAAAGGTGACTATTTTAGAACCTGGCGAAACCAGGCACTGGACGTTAATATTGCGTTTTGGTAAAGGCGAATAACTGTTTTTTATTCAACGACGGAAAAGGAATCCAACTATGAACAACCTTGAACGTTTCAAGAAAGCGCTGGACTGGGAACCTATTGACCAGATCCTGACCTATGATTTCCTGGACAACAGGCAAATCCTGGTTGAGCATGGCGGTTATGATTCTTCGCGGGTTTATAGTTTTGATGAATTGATTGAGGTCAATGCCCGTGCCTGGAAAAAGATAGGGGTGGATGTGACCCGCTCGGTCTATGACCCGGTTAATCACTGGATGGGCGGAAAAATCTCTAATTGGATCAGGTTTTTTGGCGTCGATCCCGGTGATTGGGCAGTTAGCCAGGCGGGTGATACTGCCTGGATATCAAAACGCCCTTTCCACACGCTGGCAGAGCTTGAAAAGCATATGCCCCAGAAACCGCGCTATGAAGATGTTCGCGATTGGTACCAACCGGTTATCCGCCAAATTCAGCAGGCGCTTGCTCAACACGATATTGTTTTTGTTGGCGCAGTGGAAGGCCCGATTACGGATGCCTATACTTTTATGGATATGGAGTTATTTGCCCTGGCAATTTATGATGCCCCAGAATTGGTGGCGCATATCATGGACTGCACCGGGTTATTTTCTGCTTATATTGCCAGGGCGTATGCTGAAGTGACTGAAGTGCCCTTGCTGTTCATGGGTGAAGATATTTCGGGGACTACCGGCCCTATCTTCAGCCCAAAGTTCGTGCGCGAACAAGGTTTGCCACGCTGGAAATGGATCACTGAACCGATCAAGGAGAAAGGGATGAAGTTTCTATACCATACGGATGGTAAGTATGGTAAATTCTTGCCTTTGATCTTTGAAGAATTGGGGGCGGACGGTTTGAACCCGATTGAACGCAATAATTGCAACGATATTTTCGAGATCAGGAAAGAATATCCGCACAAAATGCTCTTTGGGAATGTCTGCTGCATCCATACCCTGCCGCATGGAACGCTGGGCGACGTTGAGGATGAAACACTTGAGCTGATTGAAAAAATTGGACCGCAGGCAGGCATTTTTATCGGTTCTTCCAGTGAGGTGCACGACGCAGTTCCAGTCAAAAATGCTGCGAAGATGTACCAAACTGTGCATGCATATGGTACTTTTCCAATTGATGTTGAGCGTATCAGGGCCAGAAGAACTGAATTAAGAATGCAGGGTGAACTAGAACTGCGTGCAGGCCTGGCTCTTTAGTAATTCCAACTTATTATCGAGAATTACACACGTGGGTTGGCAACGCTAGACAGGGTATATTGAAAGGATTGCATGACCAGTAAATCGATGAGCGATGTTCGATTGAGTGATTATAGTCTGACCGGGAAAGATGCAAGCCTGGCAGTTGAAAAAGGTCTGGCGGATGCAAAATGGTATGCCACGCCAATCCCCAAACAAAAGATGCGTGAATTGCTGGAACGCCGCGATGAGCCAGCTATCCGCGATACACTGCTCTGGTTTGTACTTTTGGGCTTCTCTGGCTATCTTGGTTATCTGCTATGGAACACCTGGTGGGCTGTGATCCCGTTTGCGGTTTACGGCATCCTGTATGCGTCAGTGTCAGACTCGCGTTGGCACGAATCCAGCCACGGGACAGCTTTTAAAACGGATTGGATGAATAACGCGCTTTACGAATTGGCCTCCTTCATGGTGCGGAGAGAGTCGCTTCCCTGGCGTTGGAGCCATGCCAGGCATCACAGCGACACGATCATCGTAGGGCGCGACCTGGAGATAGCCGTCCAGCGCCCTGCAAACCTGGTGGCTGTGTGTTTGAACTTTTTTAATTTGACTGTCCTGCCGAAATACGTGCAAAGCGTGCTTCTGCACAGCGCCGGAAAGATGACAGCGGAAGAGCTGACGTATATTCCTGATAGTGAACATGCCAGAATCTTTGCCAGGGCCCGTATCTACCTTGCTGTTTATGTGAGTGTGATTGCCCTGTCCATTGTTACGGGCAGTTGGTTGCCGCTAATGTATATTGTTTTCCCTAACTTGTATGGTACCTGGCTGACCGTTATTTACGGCCTGACCCAGCATGCGGGCCTGGCTGAGAACGTTCTTGATCACCGCCTGAATACGCGTACTGTTTATATGAATCGGATCAACAATTACCTGTATTGGAACATGGGCTACCATATCGAGCATCACATGTTCCCGCTGGTGCCTTATCACGCCTTGCCAAAACTACATGAGCTGATCAAGGCGGATACACCCAGACCCTATCATGGGTTATTGGAAGCCTACCGGGAAATTGTGCCAACTTTACTGCGACAGGCCAAAGACCCTGGCTATTTTGTACAGCGTGAACTGCCTGCGCCTGTTACCCGGTCTGATATGGTCGTATCGTCCCAGACGATTAGATCTGAAAACCAACCGGTTGTGGATGGTTGGGTTGAGGTTTGCGAGAGTGCGTTACTGCAAAAGGAAGACGTGCTCCGATTTGATTACGACCGGAAGACTTACGCCATTTATCGCGCGGCTAATGGTCAATTTTATGCCAGCGATGGGATCTGCACACATGGCAACGCGCACCTGGCTGACGGCTTTGTGAAGGGTACGCTGATTGAGTGTGCAAAACATAATGGCCGTTTTGATATCCGTGATGGGTCTCCGCAGCGTCTGCCGGTTTGTGTTGGTGTTAAAACTTATGCGCTGCGCGAGAGTGATGGAAAACTGTTCATGGATTTGGCTTCAGCCGGCGGATATGGCGTGACAACTCCGGTTACCACCTATACGTTCCAGGTGGTCAGTAACGAGAATGTCGCCACCTACATCAAGGAGTTGGTTCTTGAGCCGGATAGCAGCTCTCCTGGATTGGATTATCAGCCGGGAGATTATATCCAACTTAACATCCCAATTTATGAGCAGCGCTCGTTACGCAACATTGAAATCAAGCCACCTTATGCTGCTGCCTGGGAGTCTCAACACGTTTTCGATATGCAGGCGTGTAATCTCGCACCCTGCCGGCGCAATTATTCGCTGGCAACCAGCCCGGCCGAAGGCAAACAAGTGCGCCTTAATATTCGCATAGCCACCGCGCCTTCAGGTGTGGATTGCAACGCTGGAAGTGGTTCAGCGTATGTTTTTGGTTTGAAACCAGGCGACATCGTTACTGCAATCGGTCCTTTTGGCGAATTTCACATTAAAGAAACGGAGCGGGAGCTGGTCTATTTGGGCGGCGGGGCGGGTATGGCTCCATTATGTTCTCATCTTGCCCACCTGCTGGAAACGCGTAAATCCACGACCCGTATCAGCTATTGGTATGGTGCGCGTTCCTTGCAAGAGATGTTCTACCAGGATTATTTTGAGCAGCTGGCCAGCAAAAATCCAAATTTCAGCTTCCATGTGGCTTTGTCTGACCCTCAACCCGAAGATGGTTGGAACTCGCAGACCGGGTTTATTCACGAAGTGCTCAAGCGCGAGTATCTTGACTCGCATTCGGATCCAAAAAGCATCGAATACTTCCTGTGCGGACCTCCGGCACTGATCCGGGCTGCAACGACTATGCTGAAAAACCTGGGTGTGCACCCGGAACAAGTTTCTTACGACGAGTTTTAGTTGGTTGGTATATGTTGTTCGCAGTATATCTGAAAATGGTTGCGGACCAGGTACTAAAATGTAAGACGGGAGGTTGGGAGAATGGAATTAACAAGTAATGGGTACCCGTTGGTCAATTCTCCAGATCAATTGGGAAAACTTGTGCCTTGTGTCGCCCAGGCGTCTATCGGTGAATTGCGCGAGCAATTGAAGGCACAAGGTTACATATGGCTGCGTAATTTCTTTGCGCGTGAGGCTGTCATAGCGCTTCGCACGCGTTTTTTTGAGCGAATGAGGCCGACCGGTATCCTGGCGGAAAATACAGAAGCTGTCGAAGGTATTTTCTCTGGGCAGCGCGACCAGACTGGCCAAACGACCAGACTGTTGATGGAATTTGTGCGTACGGCTGCTTACGAATCTTTTTGTTTCCAGCCCAGGTTGTGGCAATTTTATGAGCGTTTGTTGGGTGGCGATGTGACCCTGCACAAGCGCAAGATTGTGCGCCAATCGTATCCACTCGACCCAAAAAGCACCGACGCGCATTATGACCTGATCTATCTGCGTGGTGGGACAGACAGTGTGCTGAGCAGTTGGATCCCGCTTGGTGATGTGCCTTTGGAGATGGGTGGGTTGACATACCTGGAGGGCAGCGATGCCTATGGCCGCCAGATGGAGGCGGATTATGCGGCACGCAGCTCGGCGCTTTCGTCCGAAGAGCGTTTGAGCGCCTATAACAAACACATGAGTGCCACCGGCGGGATAGGCAAAGATTTGAGCGAGCTGGTCAGTCGCTACAATACGCGCTGGTTGGTGGCTGACTATGAAGCTGGTGATATGGTGATCCATACAAGCACCATGATTCATGCTGCCACACAAAATAATAGTCATGAAGGGCGGATGCGTCTCAGCACCGATATTCGTTATCAACGCATCCGTGATGAAATTGATGCGCGCTGGCAACAACACTGGGCGCTGGATGACATGTTGTAACCCGACTTGCCTACCCGCCATCATCAGTCAACAGATTTACCACTATGTGCGCAAGGCTGTACTTGTTGCACGCCGGGCCGCCGCTAATTAAAGTAACGCAACAGTATTGGCAGCCGACCTTGCGATGGGCGGTGATGACAATGGCATGCGTTGGGTCCGAGCTGACAAGTAGCGCGAAAAATAGAAGGCGGCAGGGTAGGCTCGAGTAATTTTATGCTTTGAATAATCGCCGTATGTTATAACCAGTTCGTACAAACTGGCTGTAACATACGGCGATAACTTAAGCATGGGTATATATTAGATGAAGAAGCCGGGTCTTATACAAGGAGAAAATAACATGAACGCAGAAGTGCAGGTCTGGGCTGAGATTGTCAAAATACCGACCTATAAAATTGGACAGCCCGATAAGAATCCTATGTTCCTGGAAAAACGAGTTTATCAGGGCAGCAGCGGGGCAGTGTACCCGCATCCCGTCATTGACCGGGTTTTTGATGAAAAAGAAGACAAAGAATATACCGCCCTGTTCCTGGAAAATCGCTTTCTTAAAATTATGATCCTGCCAGAGCTGGGTGGTCGGGTGCAGATGGCCCTCGACAAAACCAATGGCTATCATTTTGTTTATTATAACCAGGTGATCAAACCTGCCCTGGTGGGGCTGGCAGGTCCTTGGATTTCGGGCGGGATCGAGTTTAATTGGCCGCAGCACCACCGTCCCAGCACTTTTGAGCCCCTGGATTGGCGCATTGAAGCCCATGAAGATGGCAGCAAGACAGTCTGGTGTGCGGAAATCGAAAAGATGTTCCGTACCAAGGGCATGCACGGTTTTACTCTTTATCCTGAGCGCGCAATCCTTGAGATCCGCATCCAACTTTACAACCGCACATCTGAACCGCAGACCTTTCTGTGGTGGGCCAACCCGGCAGTAAAGGTTCACGATCAATACCAGTCCGTCTTTCCGCCGGATGTGCATGCGGTCATGGATCACGGCAAACGCGATGTATCCAGCTTCCCAATTGCCACCGGCACATACTACAAAGTAAATTATGCTCCTGGCACTGATATCAGCCTGTACAAGAATATTCCGGTTCCTACATCTTTCATGGCCTTTCATTCCGATTTCGATTTTATGGGTGATTATGATCATAGTGTTGCGGCTGGAATGCTGCATATTGCCAATCATCACGTGGTGCCTGGTAAAAAACAGTGGACCTGGGGCAATGGCGAGTTTGGGCGCGCCTGGGACAGACAGTTGACGGATGTAGACGGGCCCTATATCGAATTGATGTGTGGTGCGTATACCGATAATCAGCCAGATTTCTCCTGGATACAACCGGGTGAAGAAAAATCCTTTTCCCAGGTCTTTATGCCTTATAAAGAGATAGGCCCCGCTTGCAATGCAAACGAGCACGCTGTCGTAAGCCTGCAAGTGAACGCCAATACCGTCAGTTTTGGTGTTTATACAACAGCCCCTCGTGCAGTGACAGTGAAATTGACCTGCAATGAGAAATTGCTCTATGAAAAGCAGGTGAATCTGACCCCGGAACAAACCCTGATTGATGGTCTGGACCTGTTTGCCGGCACAAAGCCGCAGGATCTGACGCTCAGTGTTCATGCAGATGGAGCGGTTTTACTGACTTTTACCCCACTGGCGGATGTGCGACCTGAAATTCCTCTCCCGGCTAGCCCGGCGCGCCGGCCTTCCGAGATTGAATCAGTTGAAGAGTTGTTTCTAAACGGCCAGCATTTGGAGCAGTATCGCCATGCTACCTACGCTCCTGAGCCTTATTATCTTGAGGCTCTGCGCCGTGATCCGGGCGATAGCCGCTGTAATAATGCCATGGGGCTGCTGTTCTTGCGGCGCGGGATGTTTGCTGAGGCTGAGAAATATTTTCGCAATGCGCTCAAGCGTCTGACATCGCGTAACCCCAATCCATACGACGGCGAGCCGTCTTACAACCTGGGGCTGGCGCTCAGGATGCAGGCGCGATACAGCGAGGCCTTTGAGTCTTTTCACAAAGCGGTCTGGAATGCAGCCTGGCAGGATGCCGCTTATTTCGAGCTTGCGCGCCTCTCCAGCCGTAAGGGCGATTTTACCCAGGCGCTCGATTATGCGGAGCGCTGCCTGAGTCGCAATGGGCGACACCACAAGGCCCGCCACCTCAAGATTGCTTTGTTACGCAGATCTGGCATGGCAGACAAAGCTCGCATCGAAGCCACACTCAGTCTGGTTGCAGACCCGCTGGAATATGGCACACTCTGGGAGAATTTCATCGGAGATGGCGACCCTGCCTTTGAGAAAATTGTTCGCCCAGACCCGGCCACTTTCATTGAACTTGCACTCGATTACGCCTATGCGGGACTCTTTGCTGAGGCTATAAGGCTGCTTGAACGGGCCGGATCAGACCCGCTGGCTGTTTACACGCTTGGCTGGGTGTTGATCCAGTCAGGAAATGAAAAAGCAGCCCAGGAGAAGTTTCGGGTTGCAGCAGCGTTGCCCACTGATTATTGTTTCCCAAACAAACTTGAGGATGTGGTCATTCTCGAAGCTGCACAGCAGGCAAATCCTCAGGATGCTCATGCTCCGTATTACCTGGGCAATTTCTGGTATGCCCACCGCCGTTATTCTGAAGCGATTGCCTGCTGGGAACGTGCCCGTGAGCTTGATCCTCATTTTGCTACCGTGCAGCGCAACCTTGGATTGGCATACTGTAACAAGCGCAATGATCCCGAGCAGGCCCTGGTTTGTTTTGAGGCGGCTTTTGGGCTAAACCCGAATGATGCGCGCGTGTTTTTTGAGCTAGACCAACTTTACAAGCATTTTAATCGCAAACCGAGTGAGCGCTTTGCGGTTTTGCAGCAACAGGCCGGGCTGGTAGAGCAGCGCGACGATCTGACGATTGAGTACATCACCCTGCTGAATCTTTTGGGAGATCCGGATGCAGCCTATCAGGCTCTGATGAACCGCAGCTTTCATCCCTGGGAAGGTGGCGAGGGCAAAGTTTCGACCCAATACGTGCTCAGTCTTGTGGAAAGATCCAGGGCATTGATTACAAGCGGTTTAAATGAGCGCGCAATTGAATTGTTGATGAAGGCACAGGTCTATCCGCCCAATCTGGGTGAGGGTAAGCTGCATGGTGCGCAAGAGAATGTGATTTTTTATTACCTTGGTTGTGCTTATGAAGCTCTCGGGGACCAAGAAAACGCGTCAGGCTGGTTTGAGCGGGCTGCCAGCGGATTGAGCGAACCGGCCTCGGCCATATTCTACAACGACCAGCCGCCTGACATGATCTTTTACCAGGGTTTGGCGCACTTGAAGTTAAAGCGCAGCAGCGAAGCCGGTGTCATTTTTGGCAAACTGCTGAATTATGGCAAGACTCACATGGATGATGAAATTGAAATTGATTATTTCGATGTTTCGCTTCCGGACTTCCTGGTTTTTGATGTGGATTTGAATCAGCGCAACCGTTTGCACTGCCACTATATGTTGGGATTGGGCTACCTCGGTCTGGGCAATTTGGCGATGGCGAAAGAACATTTCGATGCAGTTCTGGTTTTGGATGCCAGTCACCTTGGCGCAAGCTTGCATCTTCGTTTGATTGTGTGATGCTGGATTCCGATGTTGAATATGAACAACCCAAGGAAGCCGCCGTTGTGAAGGTGGCACCAATCGCCTGGTTTGGTGAATGCCCCGGTAATATTTGCCAAATTTGTTCGGCGGATTCTGGTCCGTCACTCTGGCGGGAAGTGCTTAAATCGTATAAACTGTCTGGGCAGTAACCTTGGTTTGAATGGATGTTGAACACAGCCCGAGCCTTGTCTATTCAGCAGTTTTAAAAAGATACTAATTTTCAACTTTGAAGTGTGCCAAATTTGCGGAGGAATTAGTGACTGAAATAAGTTCTGTCGAACGTGTTGAAATGGTTTTGGATGGCAAGGTACCGGACCGGGTGCCGGTAAGTTTGCATAATTTCTTGATGACTGCCCAAGACTCCGGGCTGCCTTTCGCCGAATTCCTGCAAAGTGGCGAAGCTATGGCGGAAGGTCAAATGAAAGCCTGGCGAGAGTTTGGGCATGACGTCTTGCTTTTAGAAAACGGAACGGCAGCTCTGGCTGAAGCTTGCGGCGCTGAAGTGGAATATCTGACGAACTCGGCGCCGGTCTCACACGCCCCCGCCATTCAAAGTTTGGACGATATTGACAAACTGCGTATTCCAGATCCTTATCAGGCTCATCCGCTTAAGGAAAACCTGAAAGCCACCCGAATTGTCGCCAATGAAATTGGAAACCAGGCCTTTATCATTGGTCGCGCAGATCAGGGCCCCTTTTCGTTGGCTTCGATGCTGGTGGGCATTGAGAAATTCTTATATGCCCTGGTAAACCCTGACGAGGCTGCTAAACTGCACAGCCTGCTCAGCTTTTGCGAAGAAGTTGTCTATCGCTATGCCGTGGCGCAGATTGAGCAGGGCGCACGCCTGACATCGATTGGTGAGTCTCTTTCTGGCCCGGACGTCTGCTCGCCAAAAACCTACAAGGCGTATGAATGGGGCTATGCTAAAAAATTGACAGAACGTTTGAAAGCGAAGGATATACGCCTTGCGTATCACATTTGCGGTAATGCCACCCGGATTGTTACTGACATGGTTGAGACCGGGGCTGCCATTTTGGAGCTGGATTATAAATGTGACTTATCAAAAATCAAGGCTGCCACGCTGGGAAAATCCACAATCCTGGGTGTTCTCGATCCGAGTGGTGTATTGACTTTTGGCCAGCCTGAGTTTGTTGCGCAGAAGACGCAGGAAGCACTGGCTGTTCTGGCGCCAAATGGCGGTTTGATTGTAGGCCCTGGCTGTGGTTTGCCACCGATTACTCCCCCGGCTAACCTGTATGCCATGATCGAAACAGCCCATCAATATGGGCGTTATTTGCCGGATGGCCAACTTGCAAAACCTTAGGCGCGCTCTACCGAGCCGCTCCTAGAGTAAAGCGCTGCTAAGGTAGTTCCTCACTGAGAGATATTCCGTAATTAATGGGTGCTCTCAGTCAAGACCGGAAAGATGATTTTTGTAGTGATTTGGCGTGACTATTGTCTCGCCAAATCACTACAAGTATAAGGCAGCCTGGTTTTCTCGAAACCAGGCTGCCTGCGCGTAAATGTTGTTGGTTTCAATGAAGATGAACTTCTTGCAAGATGGGGTTATCGAGATCTGCCCCGTATTGGGGTAAATAGCGGTTTTTTGATTGGCAGCTGAATCTGCTATCGACAAAACATGAAACAGAACATGCCATTGGCCGCAGGAGAATGCATTCACTTACTGCGCGTTTGGATAAAGATAAAGCAGGAATGTTGAATGGGCGATGTGGGGTGCAACTTTACTTTACTGGAAATTGATTTTTGGCTGAATTATGCTTATACCCAATTTCCAGAATTCTCCGATTATTTTTGTTACAGGCACGGCTTGCGCTTGGAATCGTACCTGCGATAGGTTGAATATAAACATTAAATTTTGAGATATTGTTATTTGTTGAAGAATAATACATGTATTACTGATTATTGACAATATTCAATAATACATGTATTATATTTTTATTGTATTGCGCATAATTCGATAAAATACATCAAATTTGAGAGGCCGTTCCAGATGACCATTTATGAACGACGCCAAATACTTCTGGATTTATTGCAAAAGCGGCCAGGTTTACGTGTGCCGGAAATTGCACAAGTCCTGGAAGTTTCGGAAGGAACGGTTCGGAATGATTTGAATGCAATGGAGGCGGAAGGGCTGTTGATGCGCGTGCATGGTGGGGCGGTATTGAATGAGCAGCCAAAGAATTTCAATGCAGCATTCAACATTCGACATAAAGAACATGGAGTAGATAAGGTCGCCATCGCAAAAAAAGCAGCAGCACTGGTGATGGATGGTGATTCTCTTTTGTTGGATTCCAGCAGTACTGTCTTCTATTTTGCGATGCAATTGGCTGGCCGGCAGCGCTTGCGTGTCATGACAAACGGGATTGATGTGGCGCGCCTGTTGGCCCAGAATTTGACGAATACCGTGATTCTGATCGGCGGAGTAATGAACCCGGATGGGTCATCTGTGACAGGCTTGTTGAGCGAGCAGATTATTGCAGATCTGCACATTCAAAAAGCCTTTGTTTCGTGTAGCGGTTTTAGCGTGAATCATGGTATGACCGAAGTCCATTTCGATGAAGCACAGCTTAAACGCAAAGCGCTAGAATCTGCCAGACAGGTTTTTGCGTTGGTAGATTCCAGCAAAATAGGTCTGGAAGATTTGACATCCTTTGCGCGTCCGATGCAGATATCGCACTTATTTACTGATACTGGGCTGAGCGAAGATTGGAAAGTGCGCTTGCAGTCGGCAAATATTTCTTTCACTGTCTGCGAACCTGAAGTTATTTCGGCCTGATGTCGGATCCTGGCGATTTGCCTTGTAAATATATATTAATTTGAAACGAATTTTGAAACGCGATGCGTTCTTTGCTATGGGAATAATTTGCGATAGCTCTTTTGCAGTGAAGTCAGGCGTCGATGCGTCTTGCATGAGACACCTTATTACTTCTCTGGGACGGCGTGTGTAAAAGCACTTATACCGCTGGTGGCGAAAACTACCGAAAGACCATCCTGTGCCAATTCAGGATTATCAAATACAAGGAGTAATGTTGATGAATTCAAAAGAACGTGTAAACATGGCCCTGCGCCGAAGTGGGGTTCCCGATCGGGTGCCAGTGCAATTTGATATGTGCCGTCCCTTACTACAAGGGTTCAGCGAGAAATACGGTATTCCGATCAAGATGAGCCCTTCTTATTATGAAGATTTGACCTTTCGCACATCTGCCAACGCGCTTCGAACTGCCATGGGTAGTGATTGCGTAGTGGTGGGTGGTGGTCTGCCGGCTGGTTATCGTCATCCCGCTACCGATGACGGCTGTATTATCAACGAATTTGGAATGCAAATGCGCCAGGGCCTGTATTACATGGATGTGGTCAAGTGCCCCTTTGACGCGATCAGTTCTGCTGCCGAGGTAGAGGCCTTCAACTTCCCCGATCCGTATGCCCCAGGGCGTTTCGAGACGGCGGCATTGGACATCGAAACATATAAAAACGATTATTTCATTATTGGCGATGTTGAGCTGACCATGTTCGAGATGGCCTGGCACATGGTAGGTATGGAAAAATTCATGGTCGATATGGCTTCACGTGAAGCCTATATTGAACCGCTGCTCGATCAAACCATGGCTTTCACGATCGGGATTGCCAAACAGTTGGCCGCCCTGGGAGTGGATGGCTTGTGGTTTGGGGATGATTTTGGTGCTCAAAATGGAATGATGATCTCACCCAAGATGTGGCGCAACATCTTCAAGCCGCGTTTTGCCGAAGTATTCCAGGAAGTGCGCTCGGTGAATCCGAACGTGCTGGTCATGTACCACTGTGACGGCGCCATCTCGCCGATCCTGAACGATCTGATCGAGATCGGCCTGGATGTTTTTAACCCGGTCCAACCCAATGTTCCCGGCCATGAGCCGCAGGAACTCAAGACCAAGTTTGGCGATCGCCTGTCCTTTTGGGGTGCGATTGACCAGCAGTACGTCTTGCCGCGTGGTACTGCCGAGGAGATTGAAAAAGACGTGGCTGAGAAAATCCGCGTGTTGGGCGCAGGCGGTGGTTATATGTGCAGCCCGGCGCATATTTTACAGGCCGATACACCCCTGGAAAATATCGAAACCTTCCTGAGCGCAGTTCGTAAATACGGCGTCTATTAAGAGGAGCATGGCATGAAGCGTATTGGTTTTCAATTCAAAATTCGTCCGGATCGTCTCGCTGAATATAAAGAACATCACAAGAATGTCTGGCCTGAAATGCTGGATGCGCTGCGCGAAGCTGGTTGGCACAACTACTCCTTATTTATGCGTCCGGACGGGTTGATCTTTGGCTACTTTGAGGCTGAAGAAAGCTTGCAGGTTGCGCTGGCAAAAATGGCGGCAACCGATGTAAATGCTCGTTGGCAGGATTTCATGACTCCTTTTTCGGATGCCAATGCCCGGCCAGATGAAAACTTCACTGAATTAGAAGGCTATTTCCACCTCGACTAGCCGTTTGATTTGTGTTTTGACAGGATTGCTGATGCCCACTGGCTACCTTGGAATTGATCTTGGCGCCGAAAGCGGGCAGCCCATTCATATCGTTGACGGTGGCGCAAAGAATCGCCCGTTTAATCATTTTTTTGCTGACCGCACCGGGCGGGACTTGATCGCTGGGCAGGCGGAAGCTACCGCGATTGGCAATGTGCTGATGCGAGCCAGCGCTCAAGAACAGGTTGGCTCGCCTTCTGAGGCGCGCGTTTGTGATGTACTCTTTAGAAGTTGAAAAATACCATTCCCAGCAAGTGCTGGTCTGGAACGAGGCTTATCAATATTTTTGTGAGATTGCCGGGCGCATGGTTAGCCTGGTAGCTTAAACACCCATTCCTTTCAAATAAGAAGAAAAAAATGGAAAAACAAACTCCAGTTCTGCAGATGAAGCATATTTCCAAACGGTTCGACACCACCCAGGCCTTGGATGATGTCTCGTTGGACCTGTATCCTGGCGAGATTCATGCCTTGTTGGGCGAAAATGGGGCCGGAAAATCCACACTGATCAAGATCATGACCGGCATTTACCATCCTGATGAAGGTGAACTGTTGTTGGATGACAAGCCAATCCGGATGGCCACATCTGTGGAAGCGCAGGGCTACGGTATCGCCGCCATTTATCAGGAACCGATGGTCTTCCCCGACCTGAATGTGGCCGAGAATATTTTCATCACTCACCGAAACCGCGGTCTGGTCATGAACTGGAACAAGCTTTATCGCGACGCCGATGCAATCCTGGCGCAGCTGGGCGTAAAACTGGATGTTCGGATGCAGTCGCGCGGGCTGACATTGGCAGCGCAGCAGACTGTGGAAATTGCCAAGGCCATCTCGCTCAAGGTACGTGTGTTAATCATGGATGAACCGACCGCCTCGCTCTCGGCTCATGAGGTACGCCAACTCTTTAAGCTGGTTTACTCGCTGCGTGAACAGGGAGTCTCCATCTTGTTCATCAGCCACCGTATGGAAGAAGTCTTTGAGATCGCCGATCGGGTGACTGTTTTCCGTGACGGTAAGCGTATTTCCACCAAACCACGCAATCAGGTCACGCAGGAAAGCTGCATTCAGGACATGGTGGGGCGTAAGGTGGAGGACTTCTTCGTTAAGAAGAGCGCTCCGCGCGGTGAACTGCTACTCTCAATCAGCAATCTGGGTCGCAAAGGGGTGTTCGATGGTCTGAATTTCGAGGTCTATCGCGGTGAAGTGCTTGGTTTTGCTGGCCTGGTTGGCTCGGGGCGCACGGATGTGGGTCTGGCACTCTTTGGAGTTGAACCTGCAGATTGCGGTGAGATTAAACTGAACGGAAAAATAGAGAAGGTTCGCTCGCCAGAGCAAGCTCTTCGACTGGGCATCGCTTATATGACCGAGGACCGTCGTCAAATTGGATTGACGATGACGATGTCGGTCACCAGCAACATCTCATTGCCAATGCTGCTTCGCCAGTATATGTCGCGGTTGGGGTTGGTAAAGCGTGCAGAAGAAACTTCGACGGCCAACCATTTCCGCGAGCGTCTTGCGATCCGTACTACCAATGTTGAAGCGCAGGTTGGGCGGCTTTCGGGTGGTAACCAGCAGAAGGTGATGCTGAGCAAATGGTTGAACGCCCGCCCGCAGTTGCTCATTCTGGATGAGCCGACTCGTGGCATTGATGTGGGCGCCAAAGCTGAAGTGCATCAGCTAATCAACGAGTTGGCGGCGCAGGGATTGAGCATCATCCTGATCTCATCTGATATGCCCGAAGTAATGGCAATGAGCGACCGTATCCTGGTTATGCGTGAAGGACGTCAAATGGGAATTTTCACCCGCGATGAGGCCACACAGGAAAAAATCCTGATTGCCGCCATGGGGGCGGTCCCGTATCGTGAAGTCGGCAATGTAAAGGAAAGCGAAATGGAGAAATCTGCATGAACTGGATCCGACGCACATTCCGTCCTGAACAGGTCCGCGAATTAATCCTGCTGTTCTTGATCGGGTTGATATTCGCTTTCTTTAGTACGCAAATCACCGGCTACTTCAGCCCCCGTATATTCAACCGTATCACCGCAGATGTGGCGATTATCACAGTTGTGGCAGTTGGTGAGGTGCTGGTGCTGCTTACCCGGAACTATGACCTTTCAGTTGGTTCGATTGTTGGGGTGGTTGCATATGTGGTTGGTACCTTGCTAACTCGCAATCAGCAGATGCCTCCGATGCAAGCTGTTGCTCTCGCAATCGGTTTGGGTGCGCTGATGGGGTTGATCAACGGCACGCTGGTTTCCTTTGGGAAGGTTCCATCCATTATTGTTACCTTTGGAACTTTGGCAATTTATCGTGCTGTGCTGGTCGAAATTTCTAATGCCAAAACGGTGGTGACCAGCCAGTTGCCCCAATGGCTGTTGGACTTGCCTGGCGCAAACCTGATGACGATCGGGGGCTTCGATATTCGGCCGATGGTTTTGATGGCGTTGATTATCGTGGTGCTTTTCCAGTTGATCATAACCTATCTGCCCTGGGGACGGCAATTGCACGCTATTGGATCCAACCCCGAAGCGGCGCGAATTGGCGGCCTACCTGCCCAGAAAATTGTTTTATTAGCCTATATCGTTTGCGGGGCATTGGCGGGATTGGCTGGGTTTATGTACCTGGTCCGCTTCGGCAATATTACCGTTGTGGCGGCACAGGGTATGGAAATGCAGGTGGTTGCGGCGGCAGTGGTGGGTGGTGTCAGTACCAATGGCGGAACAGGTACGATGGTGGGTGCGCTGCTGGGTGCTTTTATGATCAACTTGCTGCAACAAAGCTTGCTGCGTTGGTTGCAGATCAGTGAATTCTGGATAGACGCATTACTTGGGGCGCTGATCTTGTTGGCAGTCCTGATTGACCACGTCATCATGGATCGGTTGCGAGCGTTATGG
>JAPLGT010000245.1:0-2207 GCA_026390035.1 Chloroflexota bacterium | reverse complement strand
GACGTGTTTTCGGCATCGCCCTGGGCAATTCTCTGATGCCGGTTCTGCACTGATGACATTCGGAAGGCAAGGCCAGCCTTCCTGCTTTGCCATTGCTACTGGACAGAAAAGTTTTCGCGTTTTATGGATTTCTTAAGGTGCCAACGCCAACTTTGGCGAAACTAAAGATAGGTAAAAAATATCGAAAGTTGGAGAATAACTATGCCTATAAAAATTGCTATGATTGGAGCTGGTTCGGTAGGATTTACCAGGCGCCTGATGTATGACATCCTTTCGGTGCCGGAACTGGCCGATACGCACTTTGCGCTGATGGATATTTCCCAGCGTAACCTGGATATGATCTACCAGTTAAGCGACCGCGATGTGCGTGCCAACAACCTCCCTGCCAGGGTCTCGGCTAGCCTTGACCGCCGTGCCGCCATCGCGGATGCGGATTATGTCATCTCGACTATCCGCCAGGGTGGGCTGGAAGCCTTTCAGACTGATATCGACATTCCGTTGAAGTATGGTGTTGACCAGTGTGTTGGCGATACCATCTGTGCGGGCGGGATTATGTACGCCCAGCGCACCGCCATCGAACTGCTCGACTTCTGCAAAGACATCCGCGAAGTGGCCAAACCTGGCGCAATTTTTCTGAACTACTCCAACCCGATGGCGATGAATACCTGGGCTTGCAATCAGTACGGGGGCGTGCAAACTGTTGGTTTGTGTCATGGGGTGCAGGGCGCACACTGGCAGATCACGAGCTGTACCGAGATGTGGGCCAAGCGCGAAGGATTGATCCCGCAAGATTACGAAATGCACCGCGATGAATTGGATGTGATCGCCGCCGGGTTGAACCACCAGACCTGGTTTGTCAAGGCCGAATGGCGCGGGCACAATATGATTCCGCTGCTGGCGGAACTATTCGAGCAACACCCGGATTATTCCCGCACCGAAAAAGTCCGCATTGATGTGCTTAAACGCTTTGGCTATTACTCGACCGAATCAAACGGCCACCTGAGTGAATACCTGCCCTGGTACCGCAAGCGCCTGGCTGAGATTCCCCAATGGATTGACCTGTCGAGTTGGATTAACGGTGAAACCGGTGGCTACCTGCGCGTCTGCACCGAAGGCCGCAATTGGTTCAATACGGATTTCCCACAGTGGCTGGCCGAAGAGCCGACGAAAATTCCGCTCGCCAAACGCAGCGAAGAACATGGCTCCTACATTATCGAAGGTCTTGAAACCGGACGTATCTATCGCGGCCACTTTAACACCATCAATCGCGGGCACATCACCAATCTGCCGGATGGCTGCGCGATTGAAATCCCTGGTTATGTAGACCGCACCGGGATTCATTACCCGGTCATCGGTGACCTGCCCCTGGCATGTGCCGCGACCTGCTCGGCCAGCGTGCGCGTTCAGCAGATGGGCGTCGAAGCCCTTGTGCACGGTGATGTGACCCTGCTCAAACAAGCCATGCTGCACGACCCGCTGGTGGGCGCTGTCTGCAACCCTGAAGAAGTCTGGCAAATGACCGACGAAATGCTGATTGCCCAGGCTGAGTGGCTTCCGCAGTTCGCCGCTGAAATTCCAGCTGCGAAAGACCGTCTGGAACAGGCTGAAAAGAACGGCACTCGCGTTAAAACCCGCCAATTTGCAGGTGCTGCGCGCCTGCATGTCCGCTCTGTCGAAGAGATGGCCCGCGATCGGGCTGATGCCCGTGCAAATGCCGCTGCCGCAGATAAAGGAAAAATGACGAAAAATTCTTAATTTCTCTTTTTGAGGATGTTCTGGCCAAAGCGACTCTCTCAAAAATCCATTACATAATTGATACGTATCCCCTTTGGAGTCACAATAAGGCTGGGTGTTAAAAACCTGAGAGGCTGGTTTTATCCAGCCTCTCAGGTTTTGATTCTGGGATCTGTCGTCTGTTTGGTTGTTACTCGAACGCAATGGTCATGTTCGCTACCACTTGCTGCGCCAGGGCATGGGCTTGGATTGCGGTTTCTTTTTCTGGCCAAAATTCGGTATCGTAGCGCAGTTGAACAGCATAATCAGTGGCTTTAGATACGCCCAGTAATTTAAGTCCCGGGATTGGTTGGGCCAGGTTACAGGTGCCCTGGAGTTCGTCCAAGTCGTGAGTCCGTGGAATAGGTTGACCACTTTTAGCCAACAAGGCTTTAAGCGCTTTTTCAATAGCCTGTTGTGCGTGGAAGCAAGCT
>JAPLGT010000087.1:0-4318 GCA_026390035.1 Chloroflexota bacterium | reverse complement strand
GATATCACGCGTACCTCCAATCACGAGCACCGCTCCGTAAGAGCTGCTGGCCAAGTCGTTCGTAACTTCCACTCCGCGTTTCTGCGCACTGGTCGAAAACTTATGCAGAAAGGAAACCATGCCACCCACGCCGTGCACTTTGGGTACAATGCAAATCCGTTCCATCAAAGGATGCCTTTTTCAAAAAAAACCATGTCAGTTTTGATCTCTTATGCCTACCCGGCGGGCCGGGATGCCAGCCCAGATTTCGTTTTCGCCGGTTGAATCCAACAAAACTGCATTAGCTCCCAGCACAGTTCCGCGGCTAAGTTTCAAAATACCACGTTCACATAGCACCTTGGCTCCGGCTCCAATAATTACATCGTCGCCAACCTCTATGCCCTCAAAGGCTGATAAATTGATTGACCGGTAAACATCTGCGCGCCCAAGCGTCACGCCTGGGTAAATGCCAACTCGCGCACCAATGACAGTTTTGGGATGAATAACCACGCCCACGCCGCCATGGTGAAGGAGAAACCCTGGCCCAATTCTGACCGAGCGCGGAATTTCTGCACCCAGTAGTTTTAACAGGCCATAAGCCAGCCTACCAAACAATTTGCTGCTGCGCGCATAAACCAATTTTTCGTAAAATGACATGCCGGTATTATACGACTGCTTCGCCCATTCCGGCTTCGGCCTGCCTGATTTCTACACCCTTATTTATGGTATCCTTAACCATCATTTTTAGGGAGAAGCCTTATGTATATAGCCATTGAAGGCGTTATTGGGGTCGGAAAAACAACCCTGGCGCGCCTGCTTCAACCAGGTTTTGCCAATTCAGAATTGCTGCTGGAAGTATTTGAAGAGAACCCCTTTCTCTCTGATTTTTATGGTGACCGGGCCCGATACGCCTTCCAAACCCAGATTTTTTTTCTATTAAGCCGCTACCGCCAACAAAACAGCGTCGTCCCTGCAATCCTGGCCAGTGGAAAAACCCTGCTGGCCGATTATACATTCGCCAAAGATTCTCTCTTTGCGCGCATCAATCTGCACGGCGATGAACTAAATATGTACCACCGCGTACACGAGGCGCTGGCAGAAAAAATCCCCCTGCCAGACCTGACCGTTTACCTATCTGCCAGTGTAAATACCCTGATGGAACGCATTGCCCAGCGTGACCGCTTTTATGAAAGAACCATCGAGCGCGCCTATATAGCAGACCTGGTAGGTGCTTATGATGAATTTTTCGCCACCACCAATAGTCCATCCCTGATCATTGACAGCAACCCTCTTGATTTTGTCCGCTTTCCAGAACATTTGAAACTGATCGAAAACCGCATTCGCGAAGCACTGGGAATTTCTCCCTACCAACCCGCGCTATTGAACGGAGACTGATATGCATATAAATCGCGATGCCTTGATAAAACTGGCAAAAGATACCGTGGAAAAGCGTTTTGCCCACGACCCGAATGTCACCGCTGTTTTTCTGGTCGGATCGTTACGCCCTGAGCATGCGGTGGTTGAAAGCGCCGCAGATGTAGACTTGTTAGTTTTACATAACGGCGAATTACCTCGAGATAGGGAAATAATCAAACTATCCAATGAATACCACATCGACATCTCCTATGAAAATGCCAGCCTGTATGCCCAACCACGTGAGCTGCGTGGCGATGGCTGGCGAGGTTGGGCGATGTGGGATCCCCACCTGCTTTATCAAAAAGGCCGTTTTTTTGAATACACCCAATCGGTTGTGCGCGCGCAATTTGAAGAGCCTTTGAACATCATCAAAAGATCCCGCTATTTTGCAGAACCCGCCCGCGCAGCCTGGACAGAAATGCAAATGGATCCAGAGAGTGCCAGCCCATTAAAAATTCTGACAGTGGCTTTCAATGCGGCCAATTCACTGGCCTGCCTGAGCGGAACACCTATCCCTGAGCGTAGGCTGCTGGCAGAATTCCCGGCGCGTGCGAACATCCTTGACCAGGCAGACCTGATCCAAACCATCTTTCGGTGTGTTTCCAACAACGTCAGCGTGGAAAAGACCCGGCAATGGCTGCCGGAGTGGGAGCACTGTTTTCTTGCCGCCGCACATTCCCCGGCTGACTTGCGCTTGCATTCCGCGCGCCGGTCTTATTACAAGATAGCCATAGAAAATCAAATAAACAGCGACTTGCCGCGCGCCGCACTATGGCCGATGCTTCATACCTGGGCGCTGGCTTCCGAAAACGGCACCTTTACTGAAGACCATACTCGCGCCTGGCAATCTGTTTGCGCCGAAGCGGGGCTAGACACCGAAGGCTACCCAGAACGTTTGCAAGCCTTGGATAATTTTTTAGACAGGATGGAAGAGATTTTTGAACAGCTAATGGTTGATAATGGCTTATAAAGACGCTGCCATTTTGGGATATTGAAAAGACACAAAAAGAGCATTATTCCTAAAAATCTGTGGATAACTCCCCTAAATCTGTGGATAACTGACTCTACCTGTGGACAAACCGATCACCTGTTCGATTTTTAGTCAAAAGCATACCCCCCGTATATGGGGGGTATGCTTTTGAAGAGCCTAATTATAGTTTATTATAGCGACAGGATTTGACTCTTCAAAAGAAGCCCAATTCCATCCCCAACCGGATACTTATATCCTTTTCCGTTTTTCCACCATTGGTGGTGGTTTGCTGACCCATCAGCATCCACATGCAGGGCACATGCAAAGTTATCCACATATCCACAGGCCCTACTGCAAATACTATATATATATACTATTATAAAGATAAGGTAAATATACCTTGAAATGACGTCAATAATCTTGTACAATTATTTTAAAGAAAGTTTGACCCCTCGTTCTCAACCGAAAGGGAGAGTCACCATGGATATCATCAAAGTTTCTGCCAACTCCCGTACGTCCGCCGTAGCTGGGGCTATCGCTGGTGTAGTTCGTGAGCATAAACGCGCCGAAGTACAGGCCATAGGTGCAGGTGCCGTAAATCAAGCGGTAAAAGCGCTGGTTCTGGCAAGAGGTTATTTGGATGGCGATGGCATTTATGTCGTTTGTGTTCCGGAATTTGTGGATGTTGATATTGAAGGTAAAGTGCGCACGGCCATTAAGATGGTGGTTGAACCGCGCTAGTTATAGCGTAAAATAATATGGTTATGCTGCCGGGATTTTTCTTCTCGGTTTTTTTTGTTAATTATATTTTTAAAGGCATCCAAAATTGTATTTTATTCAAACTCAATTTCTAAAAGGTAAAACCTTATCGCGGCGGATCTCGGCCGGGTTGATATTAATGATCTTTTTGCTGATTCTTTCTTTGATCAGCCAGCCTGCGGCAGCCGGCCCTTTGGCCCTACCTTCAGTCGTTGATACGGAAACGCAGACATCTGCCCCTACAAACACTGCGACGTCTTCTGCTACAACCACAGCCACGGGTACTGCGACGAACACCGCGACAGCTTCAGCCACGGCTACTGCCACCCTGACGCCAACCGTTTCTGCCACTGCATCGCAGGTACCATCCCAGGAAGTGATCATAAATGAGATCGCCTGGATGGGAACCAAACCAAATCCGAGTTCCGAGTGGATAGAACTCTACAATCCCGGAAATGTATCTATTAATCTGGATGGCTGGAAGTTAGTTTCAAAGACGGAAAGGAGTAATTTTTTAATTGACCTCTCCGGTGATGCGCTGGGTTCACACAGCATAGCCGCTCACAGCTATTACTTGCTTGAACGTGGAGATGATAATGCGATTTATGATATCGCCGCTGACCAGATTTATAATGCTGATGCACTCAGCGACGGTGGCGAATATCTGCAGTTGATTGACCAGAATGGAAATATAATCGATACGGCCAATCGTCTGGGCGGAACCTGGCCAGCTGGCAATAAATCAAACGTTTGCTCAATGGAGAGGGCTGGTTATAATTTTTCTGATAATCCAAATAATTGGATTACCAATTCAGGTCTGGTAATTTTTGGTAAAGACGCCAGCAAAAACAAAATTTGCGGAACACAAAAAAATATAAATTGGGCGTATGCTGTGACCCCCACCAATACGCGCACAGTCACCCCCACTCGAACACCGATCCTGCCTACCTTGCCTCGAACGCCCTCGAAAACTCCCAAGCGCAGTCCAACCCCTACCCGCGATCCATTTGCCTTGCCTCCATCAAGTGTGGTTATCAACGAGTTTTTGACCAAACCTCGCAGTGATTGGAATGGAGATGGACGTATTGATTCTGGCGATGAGTTTATTGAGATTATGAATCTGGGGACGAAAGCCATTTCACTCTCTGGCTGGAATCTCGATGACCAGCCAGGCGATTCTTTGCCTTTTTCCAT
>JAPLGT010000234.1:0-28873 GCA_026390035.1 Chloroflexota bacterium | reverse complement strand
TCAGTTGCCGTACCACATTTCCTTTTGCACCTTTCGGGTACAGTTGTCGTAAACTCGTTAGAATGGTACGATATACGCGACGATTGTCACTCATGGGTCACCTGTTCTTTCTTGGCGGAAAAAACTTAGTGTACCCGATTGCCAATCGTCATTTTATTAAAAGTGTCCGGTAATCAAATTGACAATAGGATTGAAAGGTTGGCAGGCTGATATTCTCGAAAACTGCACTTTTCGTATTGTTAGTAGATGCGCAAGCCAATATGCAGCAAAACGTAAAATTATCAGAGAGAACAATTTGATAAGCAAAATTAAAAAAAATGGTCAGCATTTTATTTGCTGGCCATTTTGCAAACAGATCCTGTGCGCAGCCTTCATCTGAGCCTGGCGCGCCCAATCGGTGGACTCGGCCAGGATCTTCATAATGTAATCCGGGTTATGAAAGCCCATGCTGTTTTCGGCGGAGACAAAATCCCAATAGAATTGGGCTTTCCGATGCAGTTGGCGAGCTTCCTCCAGCAATGGTGGGTCGCTCTTGGGGTTGGCTGTAGCTGCTTTGATGGCTGTGATCGCATCAATAATGGCGTTCTCGGCCGAAAGCTTGGTTTTGTAAACCCCGTCCTGGATCTCGCTGACGCGGTTGGTGACGTATTTGACATCCGTGTGACACTGCCCACAGGCAGCCTCGGGGTTGAGCAGCGGACTGTGAACATCGTGGCTGGAGTATTTGGCCGCACCATCGCGCACATACGGCATGTGGCAGTCGGCGCAGGCCACCCCGGCATTGAAGTGTGTGCTGCCGGCGGTGAACATTTCGTAATCCGGATGCTGGGCCTTGAGCATGGGCGTGTTGGTTTCGGGATAGGTCCAGTCTGAAAAGGTTTTGCCGTCATACAGGGTGGTCTGGTAGTAATCCCAGATTTGATCGATCTGGGTCCCCTTGCCCCACGGGAAGGTCAGCAGCTTTTCTTTGCCAACAAAGTAATATTCCACATGACAATTGGCGCAAACCAGCGAGCGCATTTCCTGGCGGGAGAAAGTCTTCCAGTCCTTGCCCTGGGCCTTCAGCGCATTTTCAAGCGCCGGGTTGGTGACAATCAGACGCATTGTGCCGGCTTCGTGACAGTTGGCGCAGCCGATGGCATTCTTCATGTTCGGCGTCATTTCCGGGAACATAGTTGCGTCATAGGCTTCCATACCCATCTTTGCCCATAAAGCCGGGTTGTCCGATGATTTGCAGGAATAACAGGTGGCGTGATTTTCCTTGGGGTCGCCAGGTGTCAGATTTAGACGTTTTGTGGTCTGCACATCGACCAACGCATTGGCGTGTCCGCGGTCATCGTTGTATTCTTTACTGAAAGGATAACCCGCAAATAAGAACACCTGGCGCGGATCTTCTGTTAAGTGTGAGAACTTCGAAGAACCACCGTAAGTAGTGGCAATATTATTGGTTTTGGTTTTAAGCAATGTATCGTACTGGTTGGGGAAATTAATGCCCCATTGCGCGGAATCTGGTTCCATTGACTTAATCTCAACCAGGGGCAAGGTGGCACGCTGCTGAGGCGGCTGGTTCTTCAAAAAAACGAGTGTGCCTGTGAGCACGGCAGCCAACACAACGATAATACCGACAAGAATGAAATTGGTATATTTTTTCATATTGCTTTTCCTCTATTTGACAGGATAGATAACAGAGTCCTGGTATGGATCAAGCGAAATGCCGCGCTGACCGTGAGCCACGGAGCGATGGCACTCCCAACAATGCCGATCAAAGGGTTGTGCGCCCATGACAATGTCTGCAACGGTGTCTTTGTGACAACGGATGCAGTTTGCCTGGATAATGGCCTGCGTCTCCGGTTTGGCGCGGATTAAGGCCGGCGTCTGCCCGGTGCTGAAATAATAGACATCATGCATCCCCGTTTTGCCTTTTTCAAACCAGTAGTCGACCAGATTATCGTGAGGCAAGTGGCAGTCAACACACTCAGTCACCTTTTCGTGTGGGGCGTGATACCAGTTCTCATAGACAGCATCCATTACATGGCAGTTGTTGCAGGTCGCAGCGTTGGTACCCATATACGAAGACGGCTCAGCCACAAACACAAATGTGCCTAACGCAACGACCAGAGCCAGAATTCCGATTGTGACAAATCTATTCATAGCGCGCCTTTTGCTGATAAATTAATCTAATTCTAATATAACACCATAAACTCAGTTGTCTTGTGAAATTCATCACATTAATATCATATTCATCGGATTCTCCATCTCAATCTTAGGAAAATTGAGATCGTTTTGATCCATTGCCGAAATAATGTAACTCAACGAGCCTGTTCAATGACACATTCTTGATTGTGATGGATTGGCGCGGAATTGCACGGTGTGCAATTTGGGTTTCAGATGATTGAGGAATTATGCCCGCAGTAACCGCATCCCATTCAGGATCACGATTAAGACTGAGGCTTCGTGGATCAACATGCCACCAGCCATGTGGACCTGGTCGAACAGTACACCGAGCAGCAAGATTGTCACTGTCACGAGCGCTATCACCACATTCTGATGGATATTGTTCAGAGTGGCTTTGGACAGCCGGACTGCCTCAGGTAGCTTCAGCAAGTCATCGGACATCAGCGCAATATCGGCAGTTTCAATGGCGATATCGGTCCCGGCGGCACCCATGGCGATGCCAACATCTGCGGCGGCCAGAGCCGGAGCATCGTTGATGCCGTCGCCAACCATTGCAACCACGTGACCTTCTTTTTGCAGTTCACGGATGATGGCCAGCTTATCTTCTGGCAGCAACTCAGCGCGCACATCCTCAATACCTACCTGATGAGCAATGCTCATGGCGGTGATCCTATCGTCCCCAGTTAGCATGACAATCCGTTTCAGCCCAATCTTCTTCAAGCGCTGAATCATCGCTGGAGCAGTTTCGCGCATTGGATCGGCAATGCCAAGTGCAGCGATGACTTTTCCGTTTAACCCCACCAGCACAGCCGTTTTGCCATCGGACTTCAAACCAGTCAACGCCGCTTTAGGTTCATCTCCAATAGGAATTTTCAACTCGCTCATAAGTTCAAGCGTTCCCACAGCGATAACATGCCCGCCATATTGCGCCCAGACACCGCGTCCCGTGCGGGCTTCGAAGTGTTCAGCCGAGGGGATTTTCCCCAGCGCTTCAGCTTCCAGCAAGATGGAACGCGCCAGGGGGTGCTCGGAACTGGCTTCCACAATCGCTGCCCAATACAGGGCCGAAGCTTGAGCGGAGCTCCACTTTTCGTTTGCGGAGAACAAGCCACGGGTCGAGGTAGCGTCGAAGGGGATAATATCGGTCAAACGCGGTTTGCCCTGGGTCAAAGTGCCAGTCTTATCCAGTGCCAAAGCAGAAATCTTTCCAGCATTCTCCAGATATTCGCCGCCTTTGATCAGGATCCCGCTCTTGGCGGCCCGCCCGATGCCAGCCACCACCGAAACGGGGGTGGAGATGACCAGTGCGCCAGGACAGCCGATCACCAGCAGGGTCAATGCCAGCTCGATATCCCGGGTGATCAAGAAAGCCACAATGCTCAGTCCGATGATAAAGGGCGTATACCAGCGGGCAAAACGCTCGATGAACTGCTGGGTAGGCGCCTTCTCATCCTGGGCTTCTTCCACGCGGCGGATAATGCGCGCCAGGGTGGTATCAGCGCCAATTCCGGTTGCGTGGACTTTGAGCAGGCCGTTCTGATTAACTGTCCCGGCAAAAACCGTAGAACCCGGCACCTTCTCTTCAGGCATGGGTTCGCCCGTGATGGCACTTTCATCTACGGCAGAGCGACCGTCGATCACATCACCATCCACCGGGATTTTTGTACCTGGTTTGACCAGCACAATCTCGTCCGCCTCGACTTCGTGCGGCAACACTTCCACCTGCTTGCCTCCACGGACGACAATGGCCGTGGAGGGGGTCAGGTCAAGCAAACCGCTCAAAATCTTACGGGTTTGGCCGAGCGTACGGGCTTCGAGATAAGCGCCGAAGATGAATAAGAATGTCACCGCCGCGGATTCCCAATATTCGCCGATCAGCAGCGCGCCGAGCGCGGCAATTGTCACCAGGAGTTCGATGCTGACATAACGGTTGCGCAGGCTGGTGATGGCGCGCACTGCAATGTCCCAGCCAGCGATGACAGCCGCGGCGATCATGGACACGTTATAAATAACTGTCCAGCCAAAGAAATACTGACTGCCAAAAGCAATGGCGATCAGGCTGCCGCTAACGATTGCTAGTATTTTGCGGCGCTGCTGTAAATTAGAGAATAAGGCCTTGATTTGTTCCATCTTTCACATCGTTTCGAAAAGCCTTGCTGGCAGAGAGCACAGACTGGTTTCACAGCCACTCTGTGCTCTCTGTTCTGGAAAGAGGTGTGGCTTAGTAAGCTGCTTCGCGTGCTTCGTAGCCGACTGACTTCACTGCCTTCACCAGGTCTTCAGCTTTAACTGCATCTGGGTCGTGCTGGACCTCGATCTTGCCAGTGTTGAAATAAACTTTGGCTTCTGCAACGCCTTTGACTGCCTTGAGGGCGGTTTCGATTTTGGCGACGCACGAAGGGCATGAGAGTTCCTGGCTGCGTAAAAGTGTCTTTTTCATGGTAAGTCTCCTTTTTTGACTTGGTTTGAATTGGTATGCTCACTATATCGGTTTAGAAGGTTTCAATCCATGATCTGGATCAGTTAACTGCACATTTAAATAAGAAAACGCGGATTTTCATCCGCGTTCAGGGTTTTGAAAAAGGAAATCTGATTAAGTTTCCAAACCGGCAATCTGTTCCAGCGAAATCTGGTTGCTGATGGCCACCCACTGCCTACCGGTCCGGATCAAACCTTCCTTTTGGAACTGGCTCATAACCCGGCTGGCTGTCTCAGGGGTTGTGCCAGTCATGGCCGCAATATCATCACGAGCCAGAGGCACCTGGATCAACAGACCTTCAGCTTCCGGCCGGCCGAATTTCTTACCCAGAACCAGGAGCAGGTTGGCAATCCGCCCATCAACTGGCAAGGCACTCAACTGCTGAACCCGTTCTTGCGCCGCTCGCAGCCGAACAGCCGTGATATCCAGAACCTTCAACACCACTGACTGGTTTCGTTCAAGAATTTGTCGGAAATCATCTGTGCTGATCGAAAGCACACAGGTTTGAGTCTGCGCCTCAGCCGTATCCGGATAAACAGCATCGCCCAGTGTGGAGAGTGAACCAAAGAACTCGCCAGGGGTCAACATATCGAGCAGCACATTTTTCCCGGTTAGGGAATGGCGCATCAGTTTGACCCGGCCATCAGCCACCACGAACAAGCGCTCTGCCGGGTCGCCAGCGAAAAAAATTGTTTCGTTTGGGCCATACCCCAATTCCCGGAAAAGTCGATTGAGCTTCTCAATCTCTTCTCGTGGCAGCCCGGCGAAGAACGGCACCTGCCCCAGGATTTGCAATCGCAGGTTTACCGAACATGAATGAGGTTCGGTGGTGTTTATTTCCAGCGGGGATTTTCTGCGCACAGTCATTCCATACTCATTATACACAGCACATCTGTATAAAAGAGATTTTGGGCGGAAAGCTCTATCCCAAAAGTCAGCACCATTATAAGCTACTGATGCAAAATGTTTAGGGCGTAAAAAGCCCGAACGTTTATGCTTATTTCACCAGATTGACACTTGACTGCCGAATTGCTAACCATTTGACTTTCCAGGGAGTCCAGGCAAGTACAAGTCCGCCAAGCATAAGCACGGCGCCAGTGATACTCATCGAAACGTGGAAAGCGTCCGCATAGTTGATCCCGTTCCAGGTGTGGGTGGGTGCCATAAAATACTGGATGAAGATGGTGAATATGCCGACTACGATCGCTGCTGCACCGCCTGTCTGGTTTCCAGCAGAATTAGCGCGAGTAAAGGCGACACCTTGCCAGATGGCCGGTATGCGGAATAGTAGGAAAATAATCAGAGTTAATGCGGTGGTGTAAACCACAGCATCCACCGGCATGGATTTACCACGCAGGGCACGCGAAACAAAAATGTGAATGCCACCGATTACCACACCTGCAGCAAGTGTGTAAAGCGTATCACGGTAGGCTTTTGGCGCTCCTTTGACGAGCAGAACTGTTGCACGAATGCCTGCTATACCAATGGCAACACCGGTTAGGACAAACAGGATATACAGCCACTGGAAGGGTGCCAATGGCGCCATCGAATCCCAATTAGTGGGAAAGAGCGCCGCGCAGGTTGTGCCTACGCCACCCAGAAGGGTAAAACCGGCCGTGAGTGCCATTAATACGATTCCGATGAAACGCAAGGCTTTGGCAAAAAAGCTATTTTGAGACATGTTTACCTCCAGATGAAAATGTAGACTTGAAAGGGCTTGCAAACATTGACGGTTTTTAGAATTAACCGAGCGCGAACCCCGTTACAAATGCTGCTGTCATTAGCAACAGTAAGCCGGGCAGAACGCGCAAAATCGTCTCTTTGGGCAAAATGGGTTTTCCGGCCTTCAAAAATGAAAGCAGCAGACCACCGATACCGATCAAAGCGCCGCCCAAACCAACCATCGCAAAGCCGGGTTTCATCGTACCGTTGGCTGCTAGGATGCTGGGAAGCAGGAATATTATCAGCCCGGCGATACCGTGAACGAGCGCCAGGATGATCGTCGGTAGTTTGCTGGGTAGTCCCGGTTTCAGAACGGGGCTAGGCATTGGGAAGGAACGCGTAATCAGGATGGCAAGAAAACCGGCAATCACGAAACCTAGATACAGGCTGTGCCAATTCTCCAGATGTTCCCAGACCAGGCCCAGGGAAAGTGAAAGCGGAATGATCGTCGAGACAATGACAACCACCGGGCTGTCGAGAATTTCAAAGCCCAGGATAATCATTAATAACCCTGCTACGAGCAGTACGCCAAAACCAACCGTGTACGCAATCATGGGCACGTTTCCCAGCCCATTTATGCCTACGGCTACCTGATATGCAGCCAGCAAACCGGTGATAAGTAGTAAAACGCGGTCAAACATGGATATTTTCATCTTTATGCCTTCACTGATTGTGCTTTGATCAGGTTTATGGCGTTGGCAAAATAATGCAGGCTGGCCAGGAAAAGCCCACCGCCGATTCCCAGATAGAGAACCGCCAGCAAGGGCTTGGGAATTGGCGAATAGATCCGCAGATAAATGCCCAGCGAAACCATGAAAGCCACCAGTGGATAACTTTTCCATTCCTGAAAGGCAAACAGGCAGACTCGCTCTTTGCCATACGCACCGATACGACGAATATTTTTCTGAGCCAGCTTTGAAAAACCGAAGAAATAAATAAGCGCGGCTAACACAAGCCCGGCAAGGATGAGCAACAGTATGGTTGAGGTTTCTACCGGCTGGAGCCAACGCGATGAAAAGGCGGTAAGCATGATGCCAACGCCCAACCAGACCATCCCGGCCAGCAAATGCAGCCAGATTTTGTGGGCAGCAGGTTTGTATTTGTGAAGAAAGTGGAGCTCAGGTTTCATTAGATCACCAGAAGAATCATTGATGAAAGCATGTAGAGTGAGGCATATTTGAACAGGCCAAAGTTGACGCGTTCGGATGGGCGGGTAATAGTGGCGAACGAGAGCAGCAACAGTCCAGTGGAAAGGACCGCCATCAGGCGCAGCGAACCGGCCTGAACGCCAATCATCACACCCGCCACGCCAATACTGGCCGCGGCAATCACAGCTGAAAGCGCGATGATTGCCCGCGTAGTCTCGAAACCGAAGGTGGAAGGAAAAGTGGGTACTTTAGCAGCCAGGTAATCTTCAAAGTAACGCATTGAAAAGGTCAGGATGTGAGTCGGAATCCAGAACAAGATGGCCATGCTGAGCAGGATCCCAATCAGGTCAATTTGACCGGTGGCGAGCGCGCGTCCGGCCAGAATCGGCATACCGCCCGAAATCCCGCCCCAAACGATGCTCCAACAGGTGCGACGTTTCAGCCAGATGGTATAGACGATCACATCAAAGAACAACCCGGCAAAAACTACCAAACCAAAAAGCGGCTGGATCACCACAGCCCAGGTTACACCCGCTGCTGAAAGCACGAGTCCCAACCGAAAAGCCTCCTGTTGGCTGATTTTTCCAGAAGCCAGTGGACGGTTATGGGTGCGATCCATGACACGATCGATGTCGCGGTCGTACCACATGTTCAGGATGGTTGAGCCGCTGATCGACAAAAGCAGGCTGGCGCACAAACCCAGGAAAATGAGCAAATGGAAAGGTGTGTGAGCACTGAGATAGCCCGCCATGCCGGTGGCGAGCAGCAGCCCGGTTTGCATGGACTTAATCAACGGCCAATAGAGACGAAACTTTGATTTCAAGTTTTGAATTTTAGATCGGGTTTTCATACGCGGTTGCTCCGGATGGTGTTCAGTTTTGCAGGTAAGGATCTATTACTTCGCACAGCGGAAACCCACGCCTGGGCTGAAATAAGTCGGTGTGGCATTGTTGCGAACCCAGGTTCGCAAATCCATGTCATATGTATCTTTTGAGCCGCCTCGCATAAAGCGATAATGCATACCTTCATACACATTACCCGTCCATTGCCAGACGTTCCCAGCCATATCGTAAAGGCCGTAGGGACTGGCATTACTCAAGGTAGCGTAGTCGCCGTATGTTTTGCCATTATAAAAACCGACCGGGCTGGTTCGGGAACCAAACGAGCCCATATTCTCGAAGGGATCGCGGCTGGCATAGAAATTGGCGCGGTTCAACGCCATTTCCTCACCCCAGGGCAGGGCGCGCCCGTCTGTACCACGCGCAGCTTTTTCCCACTCCAGTTCGGTGGGCAGGCGTCCGCCGATGGAACCGCAATAAGCCCAGGAACCGAACCAGGTAACATTGGTCATCGGGTGGCTTTCGTAACCGGGTTTGGCTGTGAATTTCACTCCATCGAATGTAAAACGCGAGGCTGGGTCATCGAGCGGGATGATAATCCAATCGCCAGCTTCGATTTTTTCCTCATGCTTTACGCCGTGGAATTCATCCCCAGGATAAAAGCCGACAAGGACCTTTTTTTCGTTAAACTCGTCAACTTTCACGCCACCCTTTGCCAGTGCTTCCGTTAAATAGGCTGTGTACTGGCTGAGAGTGACATCCGTAATCATCATCTCGTAATCATAGTCAATTTTTATTGGTTCGGCTTCTTGCCCAGAGAGAAATTCCCCGGCGGGGATCTTGGCCCAAGCTGTAGGTTCGACACCAGTATCAAAGGTAGGAATCGGAGCATTCAAATCAACAGCGGCACAACCCGCCAGTAATGCGGCGACCAGGGCAGCGATGAGTAAGAGGCGCTTCATCACTTCACCTCCTGCGATAATTCGTGATCAACTTCCTCCGACCAGCGTCCCTTGTTTTTGAACAAATCCAGCAAACGCCAGACCATAACGACAGCAAGGATGACGAGCAGCATCCCCAACCCAAAATCCATCAAGAGCATGAGAGTATTGACCAGCGGCTGTTGGGTGGCTTCGCTAACCCCCAGACGTTTCATTTCAAAGATGGTCACTGCGGCAAAGGCAATATCGGAGAAAATAATGATCGCCCAGCCGTAAATTTTTCGGAGTTTGCCACTCAAGCCGATCATATCGCCGTAATAAAGCAAAATAATTGTGGCAACAATGGCCGAAAGAACGTGCCAGTGCCCGGTCAGCTCGATCCGTTCTTCGCGGGCAGGCCAGACACGGAAAATCTTCTCCAATTTAATCGCCATAAATATGCCGATCCCGCTGGTGGTGAAGTTCATGAACAACATCTGCCAGGTGGGGCCAAAGCGCAGCGGATCAGCGATCAGTGCAGCAATTTTTTGTCCGAAGGTTGGTCTTTCGAGTTTGGCTGTGCCATCGCGGATCAGTTTCGCCCAACTCCAAATAAGCAGCAATAAAGCCGCAACCATGGAGGGTGTCGCTCCAACATAAATGACCATGTGGGCGACCGGTTCGAGCGGAGTAACCACGCCCCACACCCCCAGGCTGAGCACAATCGCGCCCAAAATCATCAACGGCATGGCGATTTTGTGCATAACGCCTTTGAAGTCGAGCCAGCGGCCGATGATGAGCGTGATCATGATGCAGATCAGTGCCAGCATGATGTGCAGATGTCCAATGATGGCAAACTGCATGGGCGTTTTTTCAGGGATGCGGATGATATTTTCGGCCAGAAAGGTCTGGAAGCCATTCCCAAAGTACGAGCCAGGGACAGCGCCAAAGAGCACCGAGACAAGCGTCGCCAGTGCTGCGGTGAAAAAAGCGGCGCGTTCCATATCGAAGCCTTTGATCGATGCGTAGGCTGGGTCTGGCTGTTTGTATTCGTTACTCCAAGGCCAGAGAGCAATGGTCAGCAGAATACCTGCGAAAAAGATCAGGCTCAGACCGGTGATATACAGGCCGTGTAGCGCCCAATTGTGGCCCCAGTAGGCAAAGCCCATCCCGAAAATCATGGTCAGGATATAGCCAACCGTGATTAGAACGCGCACAGCGGTCACATAAAAGGGTTTCATCCTGACCAGGCTGGTGATCATGTAGGTTTCGATGGCGACCACAGCCATGGCGATGGAGTGATACAGGATAATGATCCGGCCTTCGCGCTCGGCCTGGACGATTTGCATTCCGAGGTTCTTGATGACCCAGTCACGCACACCCATCTCGGCCATTGGGCCGGAAAGCATCCCGAACAAAGCCGTTTCCAGGCCGATCAGGGCAATTGCGACCAGGATCAGACCCTTAGTGGTTTTAAACAGGTAGTTAAAGCGGGTTTGGATCAGTTGCATGCAGGCACTCCTTGAACTTCCGACAAAAATTCTGTGGGTGTTTAAATCTTTTGTAACCGCATTTCTTTCGTTAAAAATATCACAAACGAGGGCTGTTGTCCTTGACTTTTGTCAAATTAAGGCCGAATGTGACGATTGTCACATCAAAGATTTTAAAATTTCACAGTAAGCATAAAAAAATCCCCTAATGGGGATAATATTTGAATTGATGTTCACCTGATTCCAAAATAAAGAGGTTAATTTTCGAAGACGAGCATAATCGTTATTCTTTTAGTAGATGAGGGTCAATCTGCGCCAACGCTGCTAATTCTTCCGGATGGGATACAACAATCGTAGTGCGGTTACAGGTAATCAAGTCCTGACCTTTAAATGTGTTCAACGAACGGCTGATTGCCTCTGGCACACTGGCGATCCGATTAGCCATCTCATTGATGGAATGTTCACGTCGGCTAATTGGCATCTGCCCGTATTTACTCAAATCCAGAAGTAACTTGGCGGCCCTTGCCAGCACCGAGCGAAACGACAAATCCCCGTATTGTGTCAACATTTCTCGATTACGCGCCGCCAGAACGCGCAGCAACCCCAATCCCAATTGTGGATACCGTTTAAGCAATGCCTGGAATGAATCGTGACTGATCTTCCAGAACAGACAATCTTGCACCGCAATAGCTGTCACTGGATTGGGACCACCATCTAGAACCGCCACCTCGTTGAACATGATTACTGGACTAACGATAGCCATGATGTTCACCTGCCCCTGTGGGCCCATTTTGCACAAATGCACCTGCCCGCGAACGAGTACATGCATTCCAGCGCATGTTTCAGCCTCCGAAAATATTGTCTCTCCACTGCGAAATTGACTTATCTGTCCGCCTGCCACAATATTCTGCAAATCCGCATCTGTGAGGCGTTCAAAGAATTGGACAGAACGTAAACTTTCAGCTAAGAAATGCAATTTATCCATAGCAATATTATAAGGGCAGATGCAGGGAGATCGGATTGGACTCTGGCGCAACCCACAGAATTTAACCAATCCGCCTGGTACTTTGACCAGGCAGAACAGGCCAACGCCGCTACTGCGGCGGATTGGATCTGCATAATATTTAGTTTAACACGAATAATTGTGTCATTATCGGTCATTGCTCCAGCGCAATGACCGAATTTCTCAACCCGACTACAATTACAATATTATTATCCAACTCATTTTTTGTTGGAAATTATCATTTGTGTGATAAATATCACATAAATGATGTCGTTTTCTGGGATAATAGCAAGTAACTTACGAAGTGAACCCGACAAAGGATACAACATGAGCGAAATTATCAACAACCGCCAACAGCGCGTGGAAATCATGAAAAGCCTGATTCGCCAGTTGCATAACGGTGTGGCCGAGGAACAGGTCAAGCATCAACTGGAAACCATGCTCGATGAAGCCGATTACGGTGATGTGTTCCTGATGGAAGTCCAACTGGTACAGGAAGGTATCCCTGCTGAGAAAATCCAGGAATTGTGCGACACCCATACCCGAGTATTGAAAAAGCACCTTGATTTGAGCGAAACCCCCAAAACGGTACCCGGTCACCCAGTCAACACCTTTGTCCAGGAAAACCGCGAACTGACCAAAACCACCGGACAGATCCACCTGCTGATGAAAAAACTGGAGGCCCTGCCCGATGAAGCGAACGCCACCGAGCCGATGCGCGCCATCCAACAATTGCTCAACAATCTGATGGATGCGGACAAACACTACCGCCGCAAAGAATATCTGCTCTTTCCCTATTTTGAAAAAAACAACCTGCCCGGTCCGCCGATGGTGATGTGGGGCAAGCACGATCAAGCCCGCAACCTGCTGCGCGAGACGATCGCCGGTTTGCAGCAGATCGAAAGCCTGAATGCCGCCGAGGCCAAAGCCTATAACTTGTTCACCGTCAGCCCTGCCATCGAAACGATTGATGACATGATTTACAAGGAAGAGAAGATCATGTTTCCAACCGCGCTCGATCTGCTGACCGAGCAGGACTGGTACGAGATCTACCTCCAGAGTGACGAGTATGGCTACTGTTTGTACGTCCCACAATTCGAGTGGACCCCCGAAGGCGGGGTGCAAAGTCAGATTCGCAAACCAGCGGCAGGGGGTGGGCGTGTCCAGATGCCAACCGGCAGTTTCAGCCTCGATGAACTTATCGCCACCATGAGTACCCTACCCTTCGACCTGACCTTTGTCGATAAGGATGACACGGTGCGCTACTTCAGCCCTGGCAAAGAGCGTATTTTCGATCGCTCGCGCGCCATCCTGGGGCGCAAAGTGCAGTATTGCCACCCGCCAAAGAGCGTTCATATCGTCAACCAGATTGTCAAAGATTTCAAAGCTGGCAAGCAGGAGCGCGCCCGCTTCTGGATTAACATGGGCGGCAAATTGATTTACATCTGCTACTACGCCGTGCGCGACACGGCTGGCGGTTACCTGGGGACGCTCGAAGTCACCCAGGACTTGACCGAAGTTCGCTCCCTGGATGGTGAACAACGCCTGTTGAACTACGACGTGGTGGAGTAAGCCATGGAAATCACCTCCCAGAGCAAACTGTTCGATGTTTTGGAAGCCTACCCGGTTCTGGAAGCGCAGATTGTCAACATCGCCCCGCCCTTCCAGAATCTGAAAAACCCCGTGCTGCGCCGTACGGTTGGTAAGATTGCCACGCTGGAAAAAGTTGCCCAAATCGGCGGAATGGATGTGGGTAAACTGGTCAACACCCTGCGCCGAGCGGTGGGGCAAGAGGAACTTGGGGCGGAAGCAACGGCCAATTTTGCAGTTGAAATCCCTCGGTTGGCCGACGCCCCGGAGTGGATTGCCGGGGAGCCGCAGTTTACCCTCAACGGGACGGAAATGCTCCAGCGCGGCGAAGTCCCACTGGGACGGGTCAATGAATTGCTCGGCCAAATCGAACCGGGTCGTTTCATCCTGCTGGTCACCAATTTTGAGCCAACGCCAATTATCGAAGCGATGCAGAAGCAGAACCGGCAGGTGTTTCACAAGGCGCACCCGAATAGCGCTTCAGAGTGGTTGACCTTTATTCTATAAAGGGCATGTTTAAGACACCAAACCAGCCCAAGATGATTCGTGGGCTGGTTTGGCATGATTCCCCTGATTAAAGAAAATAGAGCATGGCGAGAATCACAACCCAGACGGTAACGCGGAACGTCATGGCACCCAGGCTTTGCCTGGCAACTTTACTGCGGAAGATAGTCAGTAAGAGCGTCAAAATAACCGCATGAAGGCCAAAGGTGACCCAGGCAGCCAACCGCGCCAGAGGCTGGTTGAACCAGAGCAAAACCGCCGGGATAAGAGCGACAAAACCCATCACGAAGTTGTAGACCGGCAGCCAGGTGAGCACTTTCCAGCCAGGCTGCCAGCCGTGCATGGCTTTTGTGCTGACCCGAATGGCTGTGCCCCCAACCACCAGCGCCAGTAGTGTGGCGATTATTTGCAGCAACATCGGCATGGTTAGGCTCCCTTTGAGCCTAAAAAGACCAGCCGCGTTTTGGCACTCATGCCGCGTTTTGCGCCGGACGCCGCGACAACCGTTACGCCAGGTTGGATGGCAAAGGTTTCATCGTCAACTGTCATCAAGCCCTCCCCTTCAAGGAAGTGATACATGGCCGCCTCGCCGGGGTGAACAGGGATCTGCTGTCCCGCTTCAAGGCCGACCACCAATACCTTGAACTGCGGTGTATCGGTCAAGAACTGCGGCTTGGGGTCTTCCGCTGCAAAAACCGCTTTGGATTTTATATCTGGAAAATAGATCTCGGACATATCGATTGCTCTCCTTTCTGATATGCCCCTACTTTACGCCTGCCCCGCTTTTTCTGCCCCGACTTTTGTCGGCTTTTTCGAGACAGTTTATTCTCCCCGTTGCTTTGCCCGAGCTTCCAGCCCGGCTCGATCCAGGATGCGGATTTGCTGGCGGGTCACTTCGATCAGCCCGGCCCTGGTCATTTCTCGGATGATGCGGCTCAAAACATCCGGCACGGTGCCGAGGCGGGCCGCCATTTCAGTCTGGTTGATCCAGCGTCGGCGTTCGATCACCTCTCCTTCTGCCTGTTCCAACAGAATCGAGGCAAAGCGCGCCTCGACAGTTTTCAGCGATAAATCCGCCGCCAGATTCACCAACCCGATGATTTTATCGGCCATATTTTCGATAATCTGCATGGCAACCGCAGGCTGGGACTGCACGATTTTTTCCAGCGCGGAGCGGGGCAGCAACCAAATCCCGGATTCCTCGAGCGCCACCGCCGTGGCCGGGCTGGGACGCCGGGCCAGCACGCCGACCTCGTTGAAAATCTCACCAGCTTCTATGTATCGCAGCACCTGGGCGCGACCATCCGGGGCCGTTTTCAACACTTTGAGCGCGCCATATTGCAGGAAATAAAGGCTCGACTCAACATCCCCCTCCCAAAAAATCACTGCATCCAGGGCAAAGACTTTCCAAATGGCCCGTTCTGCAAGATTCCTCAATGCCGATGGGTCCACGCCACGCAGGAACTCAAAGAATTGCAGGCGTTTGAACAGGATGTCCGCTGGAGGAAGTGTGTCATTCATATGATTTAGTTTACCCTTCTTTGCTTAAGCGCAAAGAAGGAATAACCAAGTCTTACTACAATGAGATCATAGAAACTTAAATGCCCTCTTAGTGGCTGGCGCCTTGTTTACGAAGATTATTAATGGGAAAATTCTACGAACTATTCAGTTCGGATTATGATCGCTTTATCAACTTCCATGGCACAGGCTGGTTTTGATTAGCCAGCACGCAACCCATCGGCTTTATTGCAAAGCCAAACTGCTCGCTTCAGCAAGAATAATTTTTAGGTTGACATCCAACTCGTCGTAATCCATACTATCCAGGGTATCCAGGTCCTCGTTGTACATGACCGAAAAGTGCCAGCCATCATCCAGTTTTTCCAACACCCAGGCTCCAACCTCAAGATCGGTGTTACGCATGAGCAATTGGGTGGAGACTGGATGGGGAATATCTTCTTCGCTTTCGAAATAATACTTGCTGAAGACATCGAACTCAACCGTCTCGCCGTTGTTGGTGATAAAAACGGTTTGCACCTCTCCGGGTTCAATTTCGAAATCGACAGAAGCATTTTCGCTGTTCCAGTCGATCTCCCATTCGAGATGTTCGGCAAAATCCTGGATTATTTTTTCAAAATCAGCCATTACAAGCTCCTTTTTGTTGAATTTGAATAGAGTAACCGGGTTAAATCGCACCTTTGAGTGCGTTCAGCACAATTTGCGCCGAGCCTAACGGACGAGTGCGCCCCGTTAGCACCGTCAGCGTATCGGCGATTGGATCCATGCCAATCAAGATGATCCTGGGGAGCGCGCTCAACATGGGTAAAGCCTGGGCAGTAGTCAGGTCGCACAAATCGACAACGATATAGTCCACGCTAGAAACATCGCGAACTTCGCCGTGTTCTGTTCGCTTTACTGCCCAACCATCCTTCAACTTTAGTTTGGAAGCCAAGCCTTCGATCAAAATAGAGTTTCCATAGAGCAAAATTCTCGGGGTCGGTCTCGTGTCTTCCATGATATTTGAATAGTCTCCGAGGGTTTGCGCCATTTTGAAAGTTTGAGTAGAGAACTAATCTGACAGGCCTATGGAACGCTGCAAACGGGCAGGAGTATTCCCTGAAAAGCCTGATTGCCAGGGGCATCGATGTAGATCCCGCTCGAATCGCCCAGGAACAACATCCCTTGCCCACCGGTGGATTCCCTGTACATCACCCGCTGTGAAACGGATTTCGCCCCGGCGAAATCAAAAGTCAAAGTACCACTTTCAATCGAGGTGTTCGCGGTTGGGGATTTGCTTTCAAATGCAACCCAGTGATAAGTTACAGTTCCTGCGCCATTTGCGGTGATCGTTGCCGTCACCAACGGGCAGTCGGTGTACTGTTTGCCATTGACAAGATCACTCCAGGTTGACACTGTGTACGTGACATTCATGACTGCAAACCCGGTGGTTGTTGACTGCGCCTGGACTTTGATTGTTGTGTAAAAATCCAACAGGGAAACACCCTGGGGGGTGTGTAGCTGGTAGAAGGCGGTGTAATTTCCCGGGATGGTTGGCGCAGTGAGATCAACGGAAACATCCACAGTTTGGTCAGGCTCAACCCTGGCAGCCAGCGGATGCGGGCTATCGGTCCAGAAAGCGTTGGAGGGACCGGCTTCCAACTCAACCGTGTAGGCAGTTGTCCAAGCGCAGGTGCCGGTATTTTTCAGGCGCCAGGTTTTGGTGAAAGGTTGTCCAGGGGTCAACTGTGTTCCATCCGAAATGGTGACATCCATAACGAATGTCGCTGCATCAGTGCATTGCGGATTGGAAGGTGCAGAAGTCGGGATGGCAATTGGTGATTCCGTGCCAATCGTTTTTGTAGGCGATAGATTGGCAGCGGGGGTGGCGCTTGGAAGCGCTTGGGTTGCAACCAGAGTCTGCGCTGTTTGAGATGGCGCGGCTTTGGGTAAACTCGTTGCTTGGGTAGCAGGGGAACAAGTCGCGACTAAAAAAATCCATAGGATTAGCGAAATAAAGCGCATTAATTTGGTCATTTTCTCCCTGCTATGGCACTTTATGAGCCGGTTTGTTGTAAATGATCAAGCAAACTACCGTAGGGCAGAATCTTTGAGAGCAGTATCTTTTTCCGCGGCATTGATAGTAAGGTTGTGAAAACCCTGCAGAACCAGACCTACTCTAAAGCATCCTGCGAGAGCGAGTTGAGTCTCGCAGGATGCTTTAGGTTCAAAAGGGTAACCCAGGACAGTCTTTTTATGTTTAAGGAACGGAGAACTGCATTGTGCCTTCCGCGCCGCCCTCACAAGCGACCATTTTGAGATCGTACTGTCCACTGGCGAGGCCAGACAACTTGATGGAAGCGCCGGGAGCCCATTGTTGGCCTGCCGGGAGTTGATTGGGGCCCCAGGTATTCTGGCTAGCTGGAGACACATATACTTCGCAAGCAGCCATGGGGTTGGAGTTTGATATCTCGACGCTACTACCGTCACTACCTCCGCCACCACCACAGGCGGCCAGAAGCAGGCTCACACCAAGCACAACAACGAATAGGATGGACAGATTCTTTTTCATTTTTTCTCCTTGTTAACTTTTTTGAAAATCGGATAGTTTGGCACACCCATGACCCCTTTAAAATTTCGAGGCTACGGTTGTTTTGCTTTGGGTTTATGCCGCTGGAGAGCTAAGCTTACTTTATTGGACCTTGGTGAAGGATTGCGATCCGCTATCGTCCGTCCAGGTCATTTTGTCGCCGCTGATTTCCACTTTGTAGGATTGTTGGTTCGCGCCTACAAGCTGGATGTTGAGGGTGGCGCCATCATAATTGAATGCGCCTTTGACTTCTTGGCCGGCATTTTGAGCAACTACGTTACCGTCTTCGGTGAAGCTAAAGGACATGTCGCCAACATCACTTTTCCATGAGCCAAGAAGGGCTTTCGAGTCGGCGGGAGCTTGCGTGGATTCTGCACCGGTTGAGGCCTGCGCGGATTCCTTCGGGTAAATCTCGAAGATGATGACTTTGTCAGAAACGGGGGCAAAGGCAACCATAGGACCGTTGACCTTGGCCTGGATATTCCCATACACCGCGACCTTCATGGTTTCGATATCCTTTACAACAACATCCGGCAAATTACTGTTACCTTGCACCTGTGCGCTATAGGCTCCCAGAACGGAATCCCAGGTGGTATCGGTGGGCAGGCTATAAGCTTCCATACCGGCCAACTCACTGGCCTGGGTATTGGTTTCAGACAGGATTTTGGGGAGAAGATCGTTGTTGACACTGGCCAATTCTTCGCTGCTCAGGTTGCTGCCCCCTGGCATGGCAGTAAACTTGAAGGCCGCCCCCGTCTCAGCAGGAGCCGTGGAGGGTTCAACCGCGGCAGGCTCCTTGGTGGGTTCAACTGCAGCGGGTTCTTTGGTAGGCGCAGCGGCAGCTGGCGCCTTCGTGGGTGCAGCGGCAGCCGGGGCCTTAGATGCGGCGGGAGCGGAACCACAAGCCGACAATAACAGGCTGAGGCAAAGTAGGGTAACGAACATAATGGATAGATTTTTTTTCATTTCAGTCTCCTTATCAAATTGGGTTGAAGTTGGGGCGGGCAGCTAACCGCGGAACCGTTCGATCATGATGAACATCAGGATGGCAGGTAAGAGCAGTTTCTCATCTGCCTCGGAAAGTTCGCCTTTCTTATCCACTGCAAACTTGCCTTCCATCATCGCGGGCTTTTTGTGGATGCGCAGGACGGTTTTGCCGCGCAAGTTCACCAGGTAGGCCGGGTTGATATACATGCCAATCAAGGGAACATCGCTGAGCAGCGCATCCAGCACCTTCATCCACGGATTCTCTTCGTGAATGGCGCCGATCTCAGCCCCGGAAGCGTCCAGGATGGGATAATTGGCTTTCCAGATGGATTTCATCCCCGTCTGCTTCAGCGCGCCCAGTGCGCCTCCCTCGGGGGTGGTGATCTTGTAGTTGAAAGTCAGCCCCACTGCTTTATCGGTAGCGATATCATAGATTTGGCGCTGCTGGTTTTCATCCGCAAAGACTTTCAGGGCCACGGCCTTGAGGTACAGTTTCTGTTTGACGTACATGAACACCTGACCAGCCGCATCCGACACTTTGACCTGCGGCATCAGAGCCAGGGTTTTGAAGCGAATATCCAGTGGATAGTTCATCATAAATTTCCTTTATGTAAGCTCTGTTATAGAAGATTCGGGTACTGGTTACTTAGCTAACGAATTCCCTTTGCCATCAGGCATCTTATTGATGAGAATCATCACCAGATCGTAGAGCGCCCAAAAACCCAAGCCACCGACGGTGATCAGCTTGAGCCACCAATTGCCATAGCCCAGGTAAAGACGATCAATACCGAACGGGCCGAGGAAAAACGAAAGCAGTAAAGCAGTCATCCAACTTTTATGTTTCATCGTAAAACTCCTTTCTGTGAAATATGAATTCTCTTGCCGGTTGCGCAGCCATGGAAAGAACTGCTTGATTTAACTGACATCATCTTAGCCAATTCCCGTCCTTCTGTCCCTATTCCCCGGTATAAAAACGGGGCTAGGAAAGGTATAGTGAATCGACATAAACGCAAAAACGCCGTTTTGGCGGCGTGTAGAGTCGTGAGAAAAGTTTTTTGAGCTGGCTAGCTTGGAGTTGGGCCGGTCGTAATGGGAACAGAAACCACAATCTGTGTGCCTTGCCCTGGGGTGGAGCGAATTACTAATTGTCCCCCTACTTGTCCGGCGCGCTCACGCATGATGTTCAAGCCGAAGTGTTCCTGCGCTGCCCCCGGCGCATTGTGTAAATCGAAGCCTTGCCCATCATCGCCGATGGACAAGGTCATTTCATCATTAAGTAAATCGACATTCACATCGACCTGCCGGGCATTGGCATGTTTACGGATATTGACCAGCGCCTCCTGGACGATGTGCAAGAGCTGATCTTCGACAGTGGCAGATAGCCAGGGCAATCCTTCTGCTGATGCGCTAAAAGTGGTTTTGATACCCCAGGCCTGGTGAAAAGAGCCCAAGTAAGCTTGCAGAGCCTCGTAGAAATTGCGTTGTGGCACAAGTGGTTGGCGCAAACCCAAAATATAATGCCGCAGGTTGGTATGCGCCTCCTGCGCTGCATGCACCAGTCCATCCAGATTTTTCCCGGCGGTTTCCAATTGGTTTTGTTCCATCAACATTTGTGCCGTTTGCGCCTGGAGGTTGATATAACCCAGGGCCTGCCCAAGCCCATCGTGAAGTTCGCGCGAAACTTGCTCGCGTTCCTGCGCCGTAGCCAGGTCACGCTGCTGCTGGATCACCTGCATTTCAGCGAGTTCGCGTTCATGCGCCTCCGCTTTCAAATGCGCATTGGAATCTTGCAAGGCTTCCGTGCGTTCGGCCACGCGCTCTTCCAGCTCAGTCACATGCGCACGTAACTGGGCGGCCATCGTGTTGAAAGAAACCGTTAGTGAGCCAATTTCATCCCGGAACTGAATCGGCATTTTCACGCCCAGATCACCGCTTTCCACACGTTCAATGCCTACCAAAAGGGCGTTCAGGGGTTTGATCAGGTTGGAATTCACCAGGGTCGGTAAGCCTAGAATGAGCAGCAAGCTGCTGGCCAGAATCAACCATGCCAGCGGCGCAATAAAATTATGCAAGTGGTGGCGGAAATCCAGGTAGAAATCCTGGATCAAGCCCTGAGCCGAGCCTTGCCCCTGCGGAGATTGCACCGGCTGAGAAAGATCGTTCACATGAGCAACTGTTCCTGCAAAGCCGGAAGTCATTCCCCGCAGCCAGGGGTTGGTCGAAGGGAGCGCATCGGGGGTATAGAATAGTGGATCGGGCAAGCCGTTGTAGGTGAAGTCAAAGCTGCCATCCCGGTACAAAACCGCTTGGAAGGTGTAAACCGCGTTGGGATTGTCCAGTTCTGGCAGTTTATTCCAAGTCACGATCAAGCGGTCAGGTTCGACCCGTGCAAAGATGCCTTGGCCCTGCTCTGGTCGCAAATCCACAAGTAGTGGGAACAGAGCAGGGGAAGCGGTATAGTCCAATTGTAAATTGGCGCGGTAGACCGTTTGATCCAGGTTAAGTGTGCCTGCGTTGGTTACATAAATCTGATGGTAGGTTTTTCCGTAGAATGGGAAAGGGAAATCGATGACATAGTTGCGGTTTTCGTTGGTTTTTAGGTTGATCGGCAGCCGCTCGCCCATATTGGATTCAAAATAGAAGAGGGGCTGGGTGACATCATACCCGCCCTGCGCGTTTGGCGTAAAGTGCAGCGTTTGGTGGTCAGCCAGGGTGGGCCGGAAGACAGTCAAATAGCCCGGTGAAACAGCCCAACCCACCAAGCCTAGGATGCCTAGCAGCAGGGTCAGTGTCACCCCACAAAGTTTGACAAGGAAGGAAGTGCTTTCGGGTAGGAAGTTGAGATAGGTGGTGGCAAAGAGCCAGATGGCCAGGAGAATTCCCAGTGAGAGGCAGGCGCTATAAACTGTGGTGGAGATAAATGAAAAACCTTCCAAAATGGCCACGATGCTTAAGGCCAACAGCAGGAAAAAAGCCAGGCTAAAAGTACGCGCACCGCGAGCCTCCAACCCTTGTGGCTGCCAGAGTTTGCGCAGCCAATGAATGGGACGTTTGTCGGCGGCAACGGATTGGAGTAAAAATGTGACTGGCACCCAGATGAATAAGGCTGCCAAAGCATAATCTGCTTCTGGGTAGCGATATTCCACTTCTTTCTGCCCGAATAACAGGATAAACCGATAAACGGCAAAACCGGCCTCATATAGCGTATACAAGACACTCAGGCCTAGAACCAGGTACATCTCCCATTTGCGGCGCGAGAAGGAAGCTAGGAAGCGGTAAGCAAATTGCAGCAGCAGAACGAGTAAGACCCCCAAAACGGTGTTTTCCAAATAAACGATCGATAATCGCGGCGCGGGCGGCAGGGCTGCCTCCAAAAACAACAGGCCAACGAACAGGGTCGTCACGGCAAATACGCCAGTCAGCAATACGGTTTGTGTACTGCGAACTTTGGGGTTTTGCAGGCAGCCTCTCAGCAGATATCCAGTAATAACGAGGCTCAAAATGAATTGAGTCAGGTAGCCGATGGAGGCCGGGGTGAGATACAAAAGCTGCATGTGGGTTCTGCCTGTTGGCTTACCGGTTGGGGCGGGTGTCTCTGCGTTTACGGGCTTCTTCCACCTGGCGCATATAAGTCACAGCCTGTTCGCGATTCTTTAACTGCAAGCGTTCCAAAATCTGCGCCATGTGATACTTGATAGCCTGTTCGGTAACACTCAGTTGTTGTCCGGCTTCCTTATAAGTCATCCCACGCGCAACCAGACGTAATACTTCCCATTGGCGCATGGTTAGTTCCGCTGGTAAATTTTCTTCCGTATCTGTTGAACGCATGATAGCCCCGGCGCGGTTGAATTCTTTCAAAAGGCGCGAAGCCATTTCGGGGGCAATCTGGATTTCATCGCGCGCCAGCCCGTCCAGGGTGGAAAAAAGCTGGTTGGCATCCAGGTTTTTCAGCAAGTAGCTCGAAGCGCCGTATTTGATTGCATCCAGCAGGTGTTCATCAGCTTCAGAGACCGTCAGCAGCACCACTTTGGTTTCGGGAAATTCAGTCTTGATCCGGCGCGTGGCCTCGATCCCATCGCAGCGGGGCATTTGCACATCCATCAGCATCACATCCGGGCGCAAGGATTTAACTTGTTCACAGGCTTCCAGGCCGTCACCCGCAGTGCCAATCACAGTCAGGCCGCGCGCTTTCAACAGGTTCCGCATCCCGTCCAAAAAGAGCGGCTGATCATCGACCAGCAAGATCCGCAAGCTGTACATATCTTTAGAATTTTCAGCCGAGACTGGGTTCAAAGTGCAGGGGATATGAACGAATACACGTGTTCCATGCCCGGCAGTTGAACGAATTTCAAGCCGCCCCCCAATCTGACCGACGCGCTCACGCATGATGCTCAACCCGAAATGTTCCTGCTCGATCCCGGGCGAAAACTGTGGCTCGAAGCCCCGTCCATCATCACTGATGATCAGGGTCATTTCACTGGTTTGCATGGAAATCAACACCTCCGCCCGCCGGGCTTTGGCATGTTTCCGAATATTGACCAGTGCTTCCTGGATGATGTGCAAGAGTTGATCCTCGACCGTGGCAGGTAAAACTGGCCTTTCTCCCGGCGGCGGGCTAAAGACGGTTTCAAGTCCCCAGGCCTGGTGGAATGAATTCAGGTAGGTTTGCACCGCCTGGTAAAAATCGCGGTGTGGCGCACCCGATTCATGTAAACCCAAAATGGTGTGTCGCAAGTTGGCGTGCGCTTCTTGCGCAGCCTGGATCATTTCTTCCAGATTCTTCTGCGCAGCCTCAAATTGCTGTTTTCCCATAAAGGTTTGCGCCGCCTGTGCCTGGACGTTCAAATAGCCAAGAATTTGCCCAATGCCATCGTGTAATTCGCGCGCCACCCGTTCACGCTCTTCCAGGGTTGCCACTACACGCTGCTGCTCCAAGACCCGCGCCTGGGTCTGTTGCAGCGCATCATCTGCGCGTTTACGTTCGGTAATGTCGCGGATAATGGCTGTATAGAACTGGTGCTCTCCCACCTGCCACTCAGCCAGTGACATTTCCAGCGGAAATTTATGGCCATCTTTACGCAGTCCTTGAACTTCGATCGTCTTGCCGATGATATGTTTCTCTCCACCGCCTTGCACGCGCGCCATGCCAGAAAGGTGTTCAGCTTGGAAGTGAGCTGGCATGAGAATAGTCAAGGGCTGCCCCAGCACTTCGGTTTCGGGGTAGCCAAAAATTGACTTGGCACCATGGTTCCAGCCAATGATATATCCCTCGTCATTGGCGGAAATGATCGCGTCTCCGGCAGATTGGGTCACGGCCCGGTAGCGTGATTCACTTTCCTTCAAGGCTTCTTCGGCCTGTTTGCGGTCAGTCACATCATGGATGATCGAATATAGCAAGGTGCGCCCATTCACCTCAATAGGCGCAGAATTCACTTCTACTGCGCGGATTTCCCCGGATGCCAGGCGGTGCGGAACACTAAAATAGTTAATATCGCCGGCCTTGATCCCTTGCCGCAATTTCGTGATTTCTACAGGGGTCAGGGTATTGATCTGCTGAATGTTCATTTGGAGGAAAGCATCCAAATGATAGCCATAGAATTTCACTGCCGCCAGGTTCGCCTCGACAATTACCCCGGAATCGGGTTCAACCAACAACTTGACTGCCGAATGATTTGAAAACATTTGGTGATATAACGCTTCTCCAGCGCGTGCGGTTTCCTCAGCTCGCTTGCGCTCAATAATATCGTTTTCCAAATCCATAACCAACCGGCGGTTGACTTGTAAAAATAAGCTCAGGGCAATGGCGATTTGCAGGATTTGGTAGACGAGAATCACAAACGAGTCAGAACCTGTTTTGAGGTAGTTAGTGCCTGGGTCAATTGTCAAATCCGTGATTACTCGAACAACGCTGACCAAGCAGAAAAAGACAGAAATCACCCCCAGGCTTCGCAGGTTAGCAGATGTGTCTGGTTCGAGTCTGTGAAAAATAAGCCAGGCAATCTGAAAAGCATAGATAAACATACAAACCGAGACATTGATGTTGCGCGCCAGCAAGCTGGGCTGGAGATAAGTAAAGTATGCATGAACCAGAGCGAAAATTGCCAATGTAACATAGTTGTGGATTTGAGATCCTGTCTTGCCGGCAAAACGTTCCAACCCCATATAAAGTAATAATATCCCACCAGCTATGATCACATTGGCAAGCACAATGGAGAGAAAATCGGGAATAACGCCGCGCAACGCAACCAGTACAAATCCGAAACAGATGGCAGCATAGTTCCCCAGCCAAAAGCCGATCCCGGCAAAGCGTCACCAGGTTGGTGGTGATGTAGCTGAAAATGATGGTTCGTACATCGATCATAGGATACCGGTCCGGGCTGAGAGATTTTTCTCAAAAACGACTTGTTTCAGCCATATTATCACAAAACGGTTAGGCAAGTCGAAAGCCGAAAACCCGCTGCTATAACCGCCAAAAGCAAACCGTTCGGGCAAAATCCGGCCTGTTTGGCCTAGTGATTTTCTGGCTATGTCACTTTCCCCGCCTGTTCCAAATTGAGCGCTAGCAGTTTTTTCAGGATTTGCTCATCGCTCGGGTTTTCCTGCCAGCCGTAAGCTCAAAGATGGCGGCATCCAATTTGGGCGTGCCAGATCGAGCCAGGTGGGGCGGACATTGTAGAAATTGGCAGAGTGCTCTTTAGAACAGAGACTTTCGAAGTCTGGCTAGCCGAGGTCCAGCTGCCATCATGGTGAACACATCTAAATCAGGTTTGACCAAGAGATCGGACGGGGATTATCAGCGCGAGTCATAAGGTACCGTATCCGCTGTTTTTATTCAATGTTATTTGCAATATTCGAGATACGACAATGGAATATAATTTGAACAGATAAGGCAAACAATTTACCGTTCCAATCAGAGTGAACATCAGGTTGCGAAATGGCTACTCCGCGGCGAAAACGATTCAACCGAAAGCAAAGACTGGCATCCGCCAGACTCTGGCTTCAGACCTATACAGGGGAGGAAGTTGCCCGAGATTACCAAAAATATTATGGGGTGGATTGGCCAACGGCTTTCCTGGAACTTGAAATCCTGGGTGTTTCAATTCCAGCAGATTACAAGGAAACTGTTCTCAAAACCTTGGCAAGTATTACGGCAAAAATAGAACAGAAAAAAACTGAAAAACGGGCTCTAGAAAATCCCGATCAGGATGAGAACTTTGCTTTTATTGCAGGCTACACATGCGGTGGAGCGCCATACGGTATCACCTGGAATGAATGGGAAACTCTGGACATCCCAGATTTCTAAACTGTGACTAAGACTTGGATTGGTGGGTGGGTCATCATATGAACATTGAAAACTATCAAAACAGCCATGCTTTTGATACCACTCTGGTTTTGCGCTGTCATTCTTTTTGCCGGAGCTTTTACACCCAATTACTCACACAGTTTTCAAGCCATCAGTGAACTGGCAGCGCCAAACGCACCGTATGCCTGACTGGTCAGGTTCGGAGGGTTCATTCCTCTCGGATTGGCATTTGTTTTATTTGCCTTGTTATACTGGCGGAGTGCCAGTTCGAAAAATCCGCAAAAAGTGATCTGCATTCTTTTTGCCCTGACTGGGTTGGCGATAATTGCTGCGGGGATCTTTCCGACAGATGTGCATGGGAGACGAAATTCTTTTGCCGGGATGGCTCACGCCATTGCCGGATTAATCTTGCTGGTTTTGATCAGCATTACTCCGCTAATTGTTGCATTCACGTTTGACTTGCGTTCTCACTTGCGCAGATTTAAGATATTTTCCCTTGCGAGTAGTTTTGTTTTGATTGCTCTCTTTGCTTTGCTGCCGAACGGGATTTCGCCAGCCTGGATTCAATTTCAGAAGGTTGTTCTCGGCGCGTTTTTCACTGTTTGGTATCAATACCAGGGTCTTGACCAGAGAGCGCTATTTCTCATCTACTTTCTTTGGTTAATCACTTTTATCAGCTTGGGGATTATAGAAAGCCGAGAGAGCTTTGACCGTATAGATTTCAGTTAGCGGCGAGTTGAGTTGCTTTGAGGTATTTCCCTCAGCATTTTCCCTAAAATGTGATAAACTCGCCGCCTACAGTTAAATAACGTTGGCCAACTGGTCGTCAACCCTTCCTTATTATTTCAGAAGCGACCACCTACCGCAGTGTCTTTGGGTATCAAAGATCTCCTGCGCAGGTGGTCGCTTTTTGCGTTAAGCCCATTCAACTTTGAGGAGACTGCAACATGATCAACGAAATCACTATCGAAGGCATCGTTACCCGCGAACCGTGGAGCTATGACAAGGACATCTTCTTCCGTGTAGCTTGCTACCGCGACATGGATCTGCCCGCCAAGCCGGACACCAGCTCGCCTGGTCGCGACGAACCGGATTACGTCAACATCCGCTATCCTGGTGGCGCGGGCACCATGTTTTCCGTCCAGAAAGGCCAGCGCGTGCGCGTCAACGGTTTCCTGCAAAGCCGCGAGTTCAAGGAAGGCCTGGTTGAACTGCTGGAGAAGGCTCGCAAGAATGGCGGCCACGCCGAACTCAAGCTGCCAGAAGACTCCGGGCTGGAAAAGGTGGCCATCGAACGTAACACGGTTGAGGTGGTGGCCGCGCGTGTCATTTCGCTGGATGTGCAGCCAAAAAAGAAAACGCATCCACAGTAGCGGCCATCGGCGAAACAGACAATTTCATAAACACCTGCAAGTACCAACCAAGTAACAAACAACACCGAGCGCCGGGAAAATCACCCGGCATGCACAAAACGCGAGCACAAGGAGAACACCGCCGACATTGGCGGTCCTTGTGCTCTTTTTGTTTTAACTTTTGCACCTTAATAAAAAGCCCCAACCGGTAAGCCCGGGGTCCATAGCACTCAAACAACGAGATCACAGAACATCAAATCCGCCCAGCCATCTTCGGATGCCTGGGTCAATTTGCCTTTCTGTCTCTCTTACTGAGCTGAAAGTTTGCTTTTCACGTTGGCATGATTACCTCACGTTGGCTGGTTCGTACCGCATTCAAGAAACATCACCAGGAGAAAACATGGAACAAGCTATAGCCACACTCATCCAGAACGCTGCAATCTCCGCACTTTCCCTGACCGCCCTTGCGCCCCTTGCGCCCGCCCTGTGGTTTGCGCTCATGGCAATCCGCGAAGCGCCCTGTGGGTTTGGCGCTACATTGGCCGTCGCCCACTACAACAAGTAGTGGCGGCAGCGCATGCTTGCTCCGGAAAGCGTCACCCAAATGCAGCGTGAGCGCACCGATCGCGCCCGGGCTGGCCTGGCAAACGGCGAATTCAAGTTCAGCCAATCAGATAACGGCTGGCTGATCGAAAACAGGGACGGCAAACAGTATTCCGTGACCCTGAGCGCCTGCACCTGCCAGGATTTCACTCAACGCGGACAGAGCCTCGGTTTCACGTGCAAGCACATCGAGGCCGCCCGCATTCTATTCTCTCAACACTTTTCAGGAGGACAAATGGATTCCACCACGCAAGTTACCGGCTGGACGAAACTCTTTCACCCCGCCGGTGCCCAGGTTTCGCTGCCCGTGCCGCTCGAACCGCTCAGCACTGAACAAGCCCGGTCGATGTTCAACTCGGTCGGCGCCCTGATCGATGCTGGTTTCATGGTCAGCATGCCCGGTCTGGAAGAAGGCGAACTGGCCGAAGAAGTTAGCGCCGTATCCCTGCGCAACGCCAAGGACAACACACCGATCATCGACTTCTATTCCGCCAACACCAAGCTGCTCAAAAAGTTCATGCATTTGTATTTGAACAATGAGCAGGATGTGGCTGACTTTGAAGCCGCGACCGGTTTGCATCTGGCCGGGCTGACGGTCTACGATGGCTCACTGGCCATCGCCCGCGACGACAACAAGTCTGGCAAGTACATCGCGCCTTTGTTCCGCCCGATCA
>JAPLGT010000150.1:0-4384 GCA_026390035.1 Chloroflexota bacterium | reverse complement strand
GTTCAAGAATGGTTCTCCGTTGGGTGATAGTCGGCTGTGTCAGTGTGCATTTCGTTAACGTATTTACTCACGGGGTGCCAGTTTTAGGCGATAACCCATCCCCCTGCCCCCTTCCCAAAAACGGGAAGGGGGTGAAATAGCTTTTTTGTGGAGTTTTGCGCCAAAAACAGGCGCAAAAACTCCACTGGCGGGGCAAACCATCGATTTTTAATCGCCCGAGCAGCAGAACCAGGATGGTTCAGTGCCAAAACGAAGAACTTGTGAGTACTCGTTAACGGCAGATCAAAATTACAAAGCGGGTGGGGTCATACAGCAGATGAGCACCAATTCTTCCGATCCGATTGAGGAGAAATCCATCAACAGGTTGCCATCATAGTAAATGCTATCGCCAGGTTGCAAAACATGGTGGGCTCCATCGATGTCGATATCCATATTGCCCTGTAAAATGTACATCCATTGTTCATTGGGTTTGGTAAGTGGGATGGTAATACGTTTTGCACCTGGTTCCATGCGGATCATAAGGCTCATCATTTGATGGTCCAGATCAGGTGTCAGCAGTTCATAACCAATTTGCGAATCGGAGAAATAGAGGATCCGGCGCTTATCGGCCTTGACGATCATGTCTCTGGGGCCTGAATTTAGGAAGTAAAACATGGGCACTTGCAACGCCTGTGAAATGGATTGCAAGGCATCCAGGGAAGGGGATGTTTTATTATTTTCGACTCTGCTCAAATATCCGGCAGTCATGTTGATTGCAACAGCCAGATCTTTGAGGCTGAGCCCTAATTCGGCCCGTCTTTTCTTAATGCGTTCCCCAACCAAGATAATAATCTCCCATGCCTGATATATTCACACGAATCTGGGGTGATGCCAGACGGTGGGGTGTAATCCCAAAAAATTGGTATTTATTCACCGGATGTTTTGTCCAAAAGGTAGGACTTTTGCTCAAAAAGAGTTGCAGTGTGTGGTTTTGTGGTGCTGGGTGGGAAGCTTGCCGGCCAAAACACCACTTGCAGGGCACTCAACGCGTATCGAATATAGCGCGGGTTTGGTGTAAAACCGAATGGCCCGTGAGTAAATAAAAAATTGTCGCCTAAATTTGAGAAACCGCCTGGGCTTCATCCAGCAATTTCAGGCGTTCCAATGTCTCGTGTTTTGGATGACCATCCCGGTTCCAGCCGCGCAGATCGTAATAACGATCAAGCATGGCATTGAAGTCAACCAAGCGACCAATTTGGATGATCTCACCCAGAACCGTCCGGCCAGTAACCGGATCTTTTTGGTGTGCGCGCAGTTCGACTGATTCTTCTGTAAAACGCCGGGGAAGTTGATCATCGGACCGGTCAAATTCTTCGCGGACATTATAGATGCGTTCCAGGTTAACGATACGTTCGCCAATTTCAATCAATTTTTCGGTGGTGAGGTCGATTCCCAGCGCCACCAGGCCTGGAATGAAATCTTCAGGCAGCAAGCTGTAGTCCTGGGCTGTACTGAATTTACATACACCCAGGGCGTCTGTTACCGCGCAATAGTGCTCGCCGTATATGAGCATATCGGGTTTGTAAGACTCGTCTTCCGGGTCCATCAGTTTGTCAACGATTTCAGCGGGGAAGATTTTGCGAGCGGTTTCCCAATTTCCAGCCAGGTCAATAGCGGGTAAGCCATACAGGTGGTCGGCGCCGCGATTGGAGGTTGCATGACCGAGACCGAAGCCTTTTGAGAAGCGTGGTTCCTGGCGGGGTAGTTCAACTCCCTTGACGTGCATGGCGTAATACTCTGCGCCATTGCCAATTTTTTCTGCTGCGCGCTTTACTCCATCCGCCAGGAGATCTCCAATCCCATCCCTGTGCGCGATTTTTTCAATCAGGCCCAAAATAGTCTGGGGGTCGCCCCATTCAAGTGACAAAACCGGGTCGTTGAGTAAACCATTTTGGTGGCATTCCATGGCAAAAGCAATGGTGACACCAGTGGAAATGGTATCCAGCCCAAACTCGTTACAGAGTAAGTTGGACTTTATGATTACTTCCGGATTTCCATTCCAGCACATCGGCCCGAGGGCATCGGTGGTTTCGTATTCAGGGCCTTCAACCTCAGCTGCGTAAGGTCCATCTTTGACCAGTGATACGCGGGAGCACTTGATGACACACATTTCGCAGCCTGGGCGTTCCACCACATAGCGGTTGATGGCATCAGAGTCCATGTCATCAATAAATGGCACCTGGGCCAATTGGTGGTTCTTTGCCGGCAAATCACCTGTCATATTCTTCGGTCTCAGTAAAAATATGGTACCTTCAGACTTTAGAAAACGGTTTTTGGGATCGGTGATCAGGTGTTTACTGGTATTTCGCAGTTCAATGGAAAAGGGTGGGGTAGTCTTGATGTTTCGATCACCTTTTACATGGATCGCCTTGAGGTTTTTGGAGCCCATAACGGCACCTGGACCTCCGCGGGCAGCGGCGCGTGAAAAGTCGTTCATGATGGCTGCAAGCCGAACACGGTTCTCGCCAGCCGGTCCTATACACAGGATACGTCCGCTTTTGTTATTCTTGGCATCGGCACCCAGCATGGTTTCCTGGACCTGGCTGGTGGTCTGCCCCCAGAAGGCTTTTGCCGAGCGAATTTCTAGTTTGCCTTCTTGCGCATATAAATAAACTGGTTCGGCGGCCCTTCCGGTTACGGCGATGATATCAAAGCCAGCGCGCGCCATCTCTGGACCGAAATGTCCACCTGAGTTTGCGTATCCGTACGCATTTGTCTCTGGTGATTTAAACGTGACATGATAGCGTGATGCCAGGGGCCAGGATGTTCCGGAGAGTGGGCCGGCTGTAAATATCAGGTAATTTTCAGGATCGAATGGCTCGACTGCCGGACCAACGAGATCAAATAAAAGCTTTGCTCCGAAGCCACGCCCACCCAGGTAACGTTCTTTCATGAGAGGGTCGGTTGGTTCGTAGCGGATCTCACCCGATGAAAGATCGACAAATGCTGTAATGGCCATAATTTGCTCCGATTGTGATGATAATCTCAGCGATCCGGTCTGAAACCAGGATCAGGCTAATGCCAAAACTTTGGCAACATCTGCCAGCAGGCCTGGCGCAGATTCGGTGCCAAGAATCGGCAGCATAAATTCTTCCATCCCAAACTTATGCATGACCTGGGAGAGTTCGGCCGCGCATGCTTCGATTGATCCCATGAAAATGAAAGGTTCAACCCATTCGTCTTTAATAAGTTTGCCAGCCGCAGCCAAACCTCCGATTGCGAATTCCCGGCGTAAGGCATCGGTGTCTGCCTGGGTAAGATTGATGGCTTCCCTAACATTTTGCGGTGGTTCCAGTAAGCGGTAAAACATGCTTGGACGGGCCTCTTCCAATGCTTTATCATTTGTGACAATCATGGTGGAGTAAGCCAGTTTGGGCTTATTGCCTGTAATTTGGGCTCCAATATTGATTTGGTCGATAAAGTCCTGGAGAAAATCTTTGTGGATAAAGTCTACCAAAACCCCGTCGGCCAGTTCTCCGCCCAGGGAGATCATTTGCGGTCCTCGCCCTGCTATCCAGATTTCGATGTCATCACGGCCCGAATCGATCCTGGCGCCGTTTAATTGGAACATCTGGCCTTCGAAGTTAACCGGTTTGTTTTGGAATAAAGCACGAGAGATCTGGATCATTTCTCGTGTAGCTAATATGGGTTTGGGACGTTTTAAGCCCATCGGAATCAGCGTATCAGCGCCTCCGGCACTGATGCCAAGGAAGGCCCGTCCGCCAGACAATTCATCCAGGCTGGCAATGGCGGAAGCTGTGACTGCCGGGTGCCGCGTGTAGGGATGGGTGATGCCGGTTCCCAGGCGCAGCTTGCTGGTTTTTTGTGCGACTGCCGCCAGCGTTACGAAAATATCGCGAGTATCCAGGCCCTGGTCTGCTGCCCAACAGCTTCTAAAACCTAAACGTTCTGCTTCCTGGCAGATCTCTACCGTTTCCTGGACCTTTACGCCTGGTGTTTGGTTAATTCCGATGCCACCTTGGATCATCTTGCTTCCTCCAAATCGATTAGGGGTCAACGCCTAAGACAAATGTTTTTGGATAAAGATAAACGGGCGAGTAATTGAAGAAATATTTTGCGAATTCGTAATGTTGCATGGGATGCAATAAAATTGATTTATATATAACTGTATCAAATAAAAAATAACCTGTCAACCATCAAATTGTACGGGATTCAGCAACAAGTCCGATAATGAAGAGAAAAAGGGGTGGACAGATGGGAGCAGGCAAAAAAGATGGGTTGGATGAGAAAAATTGGTCAAAAGGCTGGGAATGCAGGCCTGTGCAGCGCAACAAGTGGCAGAGAGAAACGCAACAAGTCGGGCAAACCGGTCCGGGGGTGGATT
>JAPLGT010000173.1:0-11554 GCA_026390035.1 Chloroflexota bacterium | reverse complement strand
CCATCGGCCGGGTCCAGATCAAACAGGCGAAACATTTCCTGTGACCAGTACCCAATTCCGGTGCTGACATTATGTTCCCAATTGCCCAGATGGGCTTCGGATTGGGCCATCTCCAGGCTGGCCTGGCTCTTCTGCAGCAGTGCGCTGGCTTTTTTGTGCTCATCAATATCGCGGAAACTAATGAAAATCGCATGGATGCTTGGCACATGCAGCAGGTTTCTAAAGGTACTTTCAATCCAACGCCACTGTCCATCCTTTCGACGGAAACGGTACTGGATGGTCGGAGACTGGGCCGGGTCTTCAAGGATGATCTGCAGCATATTCAGCACCACCGGCAGATCATCTGGATGAGTAAGCTTTTGGGGTTCAAAAACCGGGTAGTCGGTCTCCGTATAACCAAATAACCGCAGAGCCATAGGGCTGACATATTGGAACGTATGGTCGGCTCCAATCAGCACAATCCCATCATCTATATTTTCGATCAAAGCCTGGCTGCGTTCTTCCAGCTGGCTGTAAGCTTCTTCAGTGTGTTTGCGCGCGCTGATATCGGTGAAATAAACCATCAAATTGGTTGGGGATGGATAGATATGATATTCAAACCAGCGCTCCCGGGCCGGGGCAAACGCATCAAGTTGGATCGTTTCCTGGGTTTCCAGGGCGCGGACATACGCAGCGCCTAAAGCAGTGCCCTGGGCATCCGGGTATTCAGCCCAAAAGTTTTTGCCAATTAAATCCTGGGGCGCGCGCGCCAGCAATAGACTAGCCTGCTTATTCAGACAGGTGTAATTCATGCCAGAATCGAAAATGACCACCCCTTCGTGCAGGCGGTCCAAATTTGCCAATAATAAATCGGCACCAGGTTGGTGATTCTTTTTATGAGCTGGCCCAGATTTCATCACATCACCCATATGTTCTCTGCCCCAAGAGCACGCCTAAATAACGAAAACAATAAAAACATTGTTTTAATCTTCCTGCTCCAATTGAGCGACGTTTAACAGATCCCGTTCAATAAATTAGTTATAACAGATTAAACTATTGTTCTACGAATTTGAAAGGTTCGCAGTGGAGCATAACTTGCTTATTCAAATTCTTTTGGGACGCGGACGAGCGCCGACAAGCGCGGAAAAAGCAAAAATCTTTTGGTTTTTCCGCGTCCATCCGCGAAAATCCGCGTCCAATTGGGGTTCTCTGTGGGCTTACCGCTAAAAGCTTGGAAACCACGTTGGTGATAAAGATATAAAAAAGCAATTTATGCGGTATTGCCATAAAACATATCCGGATTAACCAATCCGCTGGTTGTAGCTGATATTGAAAGCCGGGTTTCGCCCGCAGCTGGATACCCGGCATAAGGAATGTATCCAACTCTCAAATAATTATTTTTGCAGGTTGGCCCCGCTCAGCAAAAATGGCTCTCATCAGATTCGTGGGAGACAATCAATCAGCGCTGTTCCGGGGCGCCAACGTTAACCCGCCATGCCGCACCACGCGAGTTTTTAGCAGCGCTATTGCGCGCTATTTTCCAAAGAAACTGCCTGTCATTCGTCCATTCGGCACTTATTCGTGATAAAAAACACCCACAATCGTCCCGCAAACCCTGTGCGTGTTAAGCACAAGCCACAGGCAGCGCAAATTAATATTTTCCCTCACAAATCTGGGGAGAACCGCAAAAATCAGCATGGCAAAAAGCAAAACCGAGGCCGGCCTGCGAAACTATATTTTATCAATGTGCCTCATTTAAAAGGAGGCGCAGCTGCACCATCTTCTTTATTCTATGCTTTTTCCCCAACCCCTAACCGGAACAGACTAAAACCCTCACCAGTAAAGTTTTGGCCATCCCAGCCGTTGACGGTATCGATCAGAACCCGCGCCCTGGTCATGGCTTTCAAGGTCTCAGGGTTAAGCTGGCGAAACTCGGTATGATTCACCAACAGCAGCAGCGCATCGGCCTCAGCAACAGCCTGTGCCAGGTTGGGCGCGGCATCCACACCGGGCAGCCTGGCATCCGGCTTGAAAGGCTCGAAAGCCTTCACGATTGCGCCCTCACGTTGCAGCAAATGCACCACTTCAACTGCCGGGCTCTCACGCAGATCATCCACATCCGGCTTATAGGCCAACCCCAGCGCGGCGATCTTCTTGCCCGCCAGGTTTCCAAGCGCTCGCTTGACCAGCTCAACCACAAACCCGGGCTGGGCATCGTTCACCTGCCGGGCCCGTTGGATCAGCAAGCTCAGATCGGGCGCAGTCTCTACAAAAAACCACGGATCAACGCTGATGCAATGTCCGCCAACCCCTGGCCCAGGGCTGAGGATCTTAACGCGTGGATGCAGGCTCGAAAGTTTGATGGCTTCCCATACATCCACCCCAAAGCGCTCCGCCAGGCGGGCAAACTCATTAGCTACCGCGATATTCACATCTCGATAGGTATTTTCCATCAGCTTAACCATCTCGGCAGTGGTGGCATCGGTCTGATGGATTTCGCCGCGCACAAAGTTGGCATACAGATCAGAACCAGCCTGGGCCGATTCGGGCGTCAGCCCGCCGATCACACGCGCATTCTCAACCAGCTCGCGCAAGATCTGGCCCGGAAGCACCCGCTCGGGTGAATAGACCACGTAAAAATCAAGCCCGGCTTTCAGCCCCGATTTTTCCAGGATCGGCACCAGCAGATCAGTGGTGGTGCGAGGTGGCGAAGTGGATTCGAGCACCACCAGGCTGCCCTTGCGCAGATGCGGCACCAGCGCCTCAGCAGCGGATGTGACCGCGCGCATATCTGCCTTTTTATAGCTTTGACCGTTGTATTGGCCCAAATCATGTTCATAAAACGGGGTCGGCACCGCAATGATAAAAGCATCCGCCGGTTCAGGCGTGCTTGACAGGCTTAGATTACCGCTTTTAACCGCCTGCTCCACAGCCTGGCCCAGGCCCGGCTCGTGAATATGGATGCGCCCACTCTTCAGTATTTCGATGATCTCCAGATTGGTATCCACGCCCAGCACCCGCACTCCGTGCGTGGCAAACATGCTGGCAGTTGGCAGGCCAATATAACCCAGCCCTAATATACAAACTTTCTCAAATTTCATTTTATCTCCTGACACAGCCCCGGCGGCAACCTTACTGGCGACTGATGCGCTGAATTAAGCTCGGGCCGGGTATTTTTGATTGGCTGATTATACCAACCTCCCCGGCTCCGTAGGGGCGCAGGCATGCATCCCACTTTTCAACCAGGCATATTTTCGTGGTTATTGGTTTTCCAGAAGCTCCACAAACACCTGCACGACTTGCGGATCAAAGTGCAGACCACTCTGCTCGAGAATATACTTGAGCGTCATTTCATGCGTCCAGGCCAAGCGATACGGGCGATCGGAACGCAGAGCATCCCAGACATCTACCACCGCAAAGACGCGCGCCACCAGCGGGATTTCAGTCCCTTTCAACCCGCGCGGGTAACCGCTGCCATCCCATTTCTCGTGGTGGCAGAAGGGAATATCCAGGACGGGATGCAGATAGGCGATCGGTTCTAAAAATTGTTTGGCATACTCAGGATGCCGGCGCATGATCTCCCATTCACGTTCGTTAAGTGGGCCTGGTTTGAGCAGGATAGAATCGGGAATACCCATTTTACCGATATCATGCAAAAGCGCGCCGCGCCGGACATTTTCCAACTCAGGCTTTGCTACACCCATTTTACAAGCCAGATCAAACGTCATTTGCGTCACACGGCGCGTATGCCCTTCCGTTTCCTGATCGCGCAGCTCCAGCGCGTGCGCCCAGCCCTCCAGGGTCGAATCATAGGCTTGGACAAGCTCGGCTGCATCTTTTTGGGATTGTTCATATAAAATTGCGCGGTGAAGCGCGTTGGCCGCCATATCGGCGACGGCTTTAAATAAGCGGACTTCGGCTTCGACAATCTCCGATCTGCGCCCCATCCATACAAAACCAATCAGTTCGTCTTGAGCAATCAACGGTGCGCCGTTACAGCTTTGAATATCATTACGGGCCCATTCTGGGTAAACAAAGTTTGGATCGTTTTTTAAATCGTTGGCAGATAAATTCCCCGCTTTGTGGGGGGGTAGATAAGGTTGTCGCGTCTGGCTCATGATGGCATTGCTGCCTGTGCCGCTTTTTTGGCGTAAACCGATCAGTGCGGCCCAGCTGCCATGGGCCGCTTCTATCACGGCGTCTCCGCTCAGCGGATCAATGATCTCGATCGAGGCAACATCACAATTGAATAAAACCAGCAATTGCTCCATGATCACGGGCAGCATCTCAATCCGCGAAGGCGCGGTACGCAAAGCCTCGCTCAATCTGGCGATGGCTTGCAATTCGATTTCGCGCTGCTTGCGCTCGCTGACGTCGCGCACAATATTCATGATGGCTGGCTGGTCTTCATATTGGATCAACTGCGCGGTGAATTCGGCATAAATCGGATGCCCATCTTTATGCATGAGTTTTGTTTCAAAATTGATGACTCCTTGCGAGTCAAATTCGGATGCCCTGGCTAGCAATTGGTCCTGAGGTGTAAACGGCTCGAGCGCCATCGGTGTTAGTTTGAGCATTTCTTCGCGGGTATAGCCGAGCATTTTGGGAGCGGCGTCATTGAGCTCGATAAAAGTGCCGGGGGGGCCGTTCGGATGCACCTGAAAAATGCTAATTCCATCCCTGTTAACCTGAAAGAGTTCGCGGTATTTCTTTTCGCTTTGCAGGATGCGTTCATCTGCGCGCTTGCGTTCGCTGATATCGCGAATGAGTGCCGTAAAAAAAGTGTCCTTTTGAGTCTTCCACTCGGCGAGAGACATTTCGAATGGGAATTCCCGGCCGTCTTTTGTCAATCCGACGGATTCGATGATCTTGTCCGAGAGTCGCGGCTCGGCATTTTCAAACAAATGATCACCCCCGTAACGCTGTTGCGTGCGTAAGCGTTCAGGGGTTATCCGGCTAACCGGCATTCCTAGCGCTTCGTCAGCCGAAAAACCGAAGATAGTTTCAGCCGCCTTGTTCCAGGAAACAATCAGACCGTGGTTGTCCATCGTGATGACCGCATCGTTCGCGGTTTGGACAACCACTCGAAAGCGTTCTTCGCTTTCACGGATGGCTTGTTCCGCCTGCTTGCGCGCGCTCAAGTCAATATCGATGCAAAATAATTCAGGTACGCCCCCAACTCCTTTCACGATCGCATGGCTTGAATACACCGTGACGGTGGAACCATCCTTTTTTATGAGGGTTAGTTCTGAGGCTGGGATGGGTTGACCGCTCTCCACCATATAAGAAATGGCCTTCCTGACATCCCCCTTCATTTCCGCTGGAACGATAAGGTCAATCAGATTTTTTCCGATGGCTTCTTGCATGCTATATCCATACAGATTCTCGGAGGCTTTATTCCAGTATTGCGTTGTGCCATCCATACTGTAGCCCTGTACTGAGACTGATTGGACATCCTGGAGCAGCATGCGGAAGCGTTCTTCGCTTTCACGGATGGCCCGTTCTGCCTGCTTGCGCTCGCTGATGTCACGATGTATTCCCAAGAATCCGATGATATTACTCGTTGTGTCCAGAATAGGGCTGTTGGAACCCTCGATAGTGATAAGCCGACCGTCTTTGGTTTTGTTGATAATTTCCCCGGAAACGACCGCTTTATTGAGTAGTGTCGCCCAGAATTGTTGATATTGTTTTGCCGATACAAGGCCAGATTTCAAATTTGCGGCGTTTTTCCGATGGCATCGGACGGGTCATAGCCGTAAATTCGTTCAAAAGCCGGATTGGTGTACAGAATCACGCCTCGCGGATCCGTCATAAAGATCGCGTCCGCCGAGCGTTCGATGCCGAGTTTGAATTTGAGTAACTCTTCTTCTGCTTGCTTGCGTTCGGATTCCCCGTCGATTGCTTTCAAACCAAACGCGATATCGCCCGCCAATTCCAGCAGTAAATCCAGTTCTTCCGCACCGAAAACATTGGTTTGGTCTGAATAGACACTCAACACGCCAAACAAACTCTGCTCGTGCAAAATGGGAACGGCGACCGTACTGGCAAAATGTACCCGTTTGACTTCCTCACTCCAGGGCGCATAGCGTTCATCCTGGAGCATATCATGGCAAACCACCACGCGCCTGGTGCGGGCCGCTTGTGTGCCAGGCAGTTTCAGGCCTTGTTCAGGAGTGGCGCTTGCCACGATTTGCGTGATCAGGTTTTGGCCGGCACCGGCATGCGCGAGGGGTTTAAGGCGGTCGCCCGCCGATTGACCAACCCAGACAAACCGGTAGCCGTGCGCACGCAAGAGAATTTGGCAAGCCTGGTCCAGCAGGCGCTGCGCGTCATGCTCACGTGTGATTAATTTATTGACGTCGCGCACAGCGCGCAAAATCTGATTGAGATGTTGCAGGCGCTGTTCGGTATTATGTTTGTACAGCGCCATTTCGAGGCTGGCGCGCAGTTCACGGTCACGCACGGGCTTGGCCAGATAGGCGTAGGCACCGGTAAGTTTGGCTTGTTGCAATAACTCATCGTCGGTGTAGGCCGTCAGATAAATGATCGGGGTATCGAGCTGGCGGTGAATTTCAGCTGCAGCCTGAATGCCCGTCATGGCGCTGCGCAGGTGGATATCCATCAGGATCGCATCCGGTTTTTGGGCCAGCGCCAGTTCAATGGCGGCCTCACCGGTGGCTGCCAATCCAGAAACCTGGTAGCCAATTTGAATGAGCGTCTGCTCCAGATGATTGACCAGGATGGCGTCATCTTCAACGATCAGAATACGAGCTGTGTTCATGCTGAGCCCCCTGCTGTTTCGCGCAGCAGCCCTTGCGGGTTTGGAAAAGTGATGGAGTAAGTCGCGCCCAAATCGCCGCTGACATTCAGAGTACCGCCTAATTGGTGAGTAGCCCACAGGTTGACGAGACGCAATCCCAATGACCGGCTGGCCTGCCAATCGTAACCAGGCGGCAGGCCCACGCCATTATCGGCAACGGTCAGATGATAGGTATCGTCCTCCAACCGCAAAGCAATCTGCACCTGGGGCTGTCCCTGAAAGCCAGGTGGGAAAGCGTGCTTGAAGATGTTGGTATACAGCTCGTTGACGATCAGACCACAGGGCATGGCCTGGGCCACATCGAGCTCAATGGAGCCTACATCCAGGGATAGTTGAGCCATGCGCCGGCCGCCAAACGTTTCGGAGATATAGTAGGTCAGCTGTTGGAGATATGGGGCCATTTGCACGCGCGCCAGGTTGACAGATTGGTACAGCTGTTCGTAGACCAGCGCCATGGTGCGCGCCTGCCCTTCCAGTTCTTTCAAGAACTGCCGGTTGGCCTCGTCCGGTATCAAGCCAGCCTGCATCTCCATCAAGGCAATCATGGCTTGCAGATTGTTCTTGACGCGATGATGCACTTCGCGCAGCAGGGTCTCTTTTTCTTCCAGGGCCGCCAAAATTTTGGCTTCAGCCTGTTTACGTTCGGTGATATCTTCGACCATGCCTTCGGTGCGCAACAGCCGGCCTTCGGCATCTCTGACAGGCGTCACATTGAGCTGACCAATAAAGGTGCTGCCATCTTTGCGGCGGTATACACTCTCGAAGGTTCTTAAATCGGGGGTTTCAGCCATCAAACGGATGATCTCGGCCCGGCGTTTTGGGTCAGCAAATAGATCGGTGGCCACGTTCTGAATGTTATTCATAGCATCTGCGGGTGAGTCGTAGCCCAGCATGTGCGCGAAAGCGGGATTGATCGAAAGCACCTGCCCTGCCATGGAAGCCTGAAAGATGCCCAGCGAGGCGTTGTCAAACAGGCGGCGGTATTTTTCCTCGTTCTCACGCAAGGCTTGCTCTGCACGCTTGCGCTCGCTGATATCGACGGCAGAAGCAATTAATTCGATCGGTTGTTGTTGGCCATCTTTAACCAGCGTTGTTTCCATCCACGTAATAAATGTCGTTCCATCTTTGCGGACATGCCCAATTTCTGTGGCATAGGCCCCGTTTTCGATCACATGCTGATTAAACGGATTAACATCGGATATCATCTGCGCCTGGGTGTGGAAAATACTCAGCGGTTTGCCGATGATTTCATCAACCTCATAGCCGTGCATTTTTGCCCACGCTTTGTTAGCAAAGACGATCGTCTCGTGCATGTCGGCCCGGGCAATTCCACTAAAGGATTGGTCAATTGAGCGTTTAAGGCTGAGCAGCGCTTCCTCGGCGCGCTTGCGTTCGGTAATATCTTGCACCGTGCCCACCGAGCGTAACGGATGACCATCAGCAGCATAAAAGCTTTCGCAGCGTTCGAGCACATATTTGACGCGGCCATCCGGCATGAGCAGCCGGTGGTCAATCTCATAGGGGCTTTTGGTTTCAAGGGAAGTGGTGTAGGCCCGGTCTACCATCTCGCGGTCAGCCGGGTGAATGGCCTCCAGAAAAGCCGCGTACGAGGCGCCGAACTGCGCTGGGTCAATTTCAAAGATGCGGTAAATCTCATCTGACCAGGTCAGTGGGGATGCCCCGGTTCCAGCAAGGGCATTGTTATGATCCAGGTCCAATTCCCAATTACCGATCAGTGCAATGCGCTGGGCTTCTTTCAGGCGTTTCTCACTCTCACGCAAGGCGGCCTCGGCCTGTTTGCTCTCGGTGATATCGCGCACAACGCTCACCCAGCCGATACGCTGGCGCTGTTCGCCTTCCAGCGGCATCACGGTGTGCTCGGTCGGAAAGATGGTACCATCCATGCGCTTCATCTTGAACTCTGGCAGGAATAGAAATCCTTGCTCTGCCATGGCGGGGAACAATTGCTTGCGAAATTCGCCCAGGGCGGCCAGATCAATATGCAGAAACTCAGTCGTCCTGCCTAACATGGCCTCACGGCTATAGCCGAATATCTCTGCGGCAGCGGGGTTGCAGTCCGTAATCGTCGACGTATTCGCGTCAATGATGAAAACCGCATCTCGTAGGCTGGCAAAGGTCCCCTCCAGCAACTGGTGAGATGCGAGCAGCGCTTCTTCCGCCTGGTTGCGCACGGCAATTTCCTGCTGCGCTTCTGCATATAAGCGCGCGTTCTCCAACGCGAGCGCGATCATATCTGCCACCGATTGAATCATTTTCGCATCGGCCTCGTTGAATACATCGACGCGTTCACTTTCAACGTTAAGCGCGCCGAGCAGATGCTCACCGCGCCGCAAGGGCGCAACCAATTCACTCCGCAACGCGGGCGCGTCAGCCGCACTGACATCCCGCACATAGTCGGGATCGTCCAGAATGTCGCGCACCAGCTGTGCCTGGCCGGTCTTAAACGCGCGTCCAATCACGCCTTGATGGATGGGGTATTTCACGCCCAATTCTGCCGCGAGACTGCCCGCAGCGGCGCGCACGGTCCAATGCTCGCCATCCGCATGTGCCAAAGCGATGCAAACGTGCGGATAGCCGGTCAACCGGACAATGGTTTCTGCCGCGGAATGCAATACGAGATCCGTATCGAGTTGACTGCTCACGGCCTGGTGAACTTGATACAAGACCTCGCGCTGCAGTTCCGCGCGCTTGCGCTCGGTGATATCCTGCACGGTGCCGACGATCAGATCGGGCTCTTTGGACAAAACACTGGGAAATGCCCCAAGTATACAGATCCATTTGAATGTGCCATCGGGCAGAAGTAGGCGGTGTTCGCGTTCATAATTTATTTTCCGCGCAATGGCAGATTCGATGAAGGCCAGATCAGAGGCGCGATCATCCGGGTGAACAGAATTCGCAAAATCAGAGAAATAAAATTGCTCGCGGGTCAGACCGAAAATTCGGAAGAGTTCGTCTGAGCCTTCGATCAGGCTGCTGGTTAGATTAAATTTAAAATGACCGATATGAGCGATTTCCTGAGCCCGGCGGAGCATGTTCTCGCTCTCCTGCAGCGCCGCTTCGGCTTGTTTGCGCGCGGTGATATCGCTCATGGATGTAACCCGAACTGTTCTGCCTTTGTAGTGCATCATTTTCCCATGGATGATCGCCGGAAATGTGGAGCCGTCTTTTCGCAGAGCGGTCACTTCGTAGGGCTGGCCATTTCCAGAGAGCATGTTATTTAAAACTGTCTCGCGATCTTCAGGCAAGATCCATTCCGTTCCAGATCTGCCAATGGCCTCCGAATCTGAATACCCAAACATCTGCTCGGCCATTTGATTTTGTTCGAGGCAAATACCTTTCTCAGATATGAAGATGGCTTCAAAAGAGGCTTCACTTAATCCGTGATATTTTTCCCGGCTTTCCTCGAGCGCATCTTCCACCTGTTTGCGTTCGGTAATGTCGCGCACGGAGACCAAAACCTGGGGTTGGTTGGCAATTGTGGCCAGCTTCATGTTAATATCCACCCAAAACAGGCGGCCACTTTTATCTTTGGATTGCCATTCGAAATGTTGCGCGCCCTGGGTGGCTGTTTTCTTGATCCATGCCAATGCGTTTTCTTGGGTGTAGGGTGGAATACCAGAGCTGATCAGCAGAACGTTGCCAAGCTGTAACACCTCGCTGCGGGTGTAGCCAAACATTTCGGACATCTTTTCATTGATATCGAGGATGACGCCTGTCTGAGGGTCGTGGATCAAGATTGCATCATTGATCGAATGATAAATTGCGCGAAAGCGTTCTTGCGCCTGTTGCAAACGTTGCGCCGATTGCTGGTTGCTGCGCAAAATTGACTGGGCAATCAGGCTAAAAGCCAGCAGGATCAGCAGCAGCACGATCAGGTCGCCGGTATCAGAATAATCGGAAAATAATTGAGCATTGGGAACGAACCTGGTCGTCACTGCCAGGAGCATAACCAGACCTGTGAAGTATGGGATCGCCCGCGAACTAAACAATAATCCAGTGAAGAATATGAATGCTGGCCAGGCGATGATGGCCACATCGTGGATGCCATACCCTGAAAAAACATTAAATTGAATGACCATCAAAAGGATGGTCACCAGCAGCACAGCAGAATGGTTGACATAGCCGGCCCGGTTTAAGAGCCATCCAAAAATACTTACCAACGCCAGCAGGAATAACGACAGGTAAGAATTCATGTCATAAAAATACATGACGCTTCCGCCAAGCACAGCGGTTACAAAAGTAACTCGATAAACGAAATTCACCAATTTTTGTTTGTCACTCTCAAGCGCCGCACGTTCGAATTCTTTTGTCAGAATTTTTTGAAATAACTTCGGTACTTTCATCATCTACCCTTACCCTTTTGCTTTCGTAAACCCTGATTGCTAACTACCGCTAATAATGTCGATCAGCATTCCGCAGACGCGTCTCTGAGCATTTATCCAATGGTAGCTTCATTGGATAAAATTAGCCCGGCTCTGACAAGTCTGCATGTCAAAACGGGGCGTGAGATCACATTTGTTTATCGCCAGTAATATTTATGCTGATTCCCGCCTGTATGAAAATTTTCTTCCGCCTGTTTCCATTTCGGAATATCAAAGCGTGCCAGCCCCAAATTCTTGCTACTATGCGCCGCCAACCGATCAAACACCCCAAGACAACCAGGTCCGCGGTCCTTGAATCCCTGGAATGCAAGGACAGGCTGCGCTCTGGCTGTCTTCGGCTAGCCACTCTTAC
>JAPLGT010000238.1:0-8932 GCA_026390035.1 Chloroflexota bacterium | reverse complement strand
GTCAAAAGTAAATAGCGTTTCCATTATTCGCCTTTCACCTGAAAAAAGGTAAAATCGGCTTATGCAAACACTGGTTATTGGCGATATTCACGGTTGTTATGTCGAGCTACTGGCTTTACTGGAAAAGGCAGGGCTGAGTGACGGCGATTCCATCATCGCAGTCGGTGATATTGTCGATCGTGGACCGGAAACCCCGCAAGTCTTGGACTTTTTCCAACAGACGCCTAATGCGCACACCTTGATGGGCAACCACGAACGCAAACATGTTCGCGGGGCACGGCATGAAGTCAAGCTCGCTCTTTCGCAGCAGATCAGCCGTCAGCAGTTTGGAGATGACTATCCGGAGGCTGTTGCCTGGATGGGCACTCTACCGCTTTACATCGAACTTGCCGAAGCCGTTATTGTGCATGGTTATCTGGAGCCAGGTATTCCACTTGCTCAGCAAAATCCATCCGTAGTGTGTGGAACGATGGGTGGAGACAAAATCTTGCGTGAGCATTATGAGCGACCCTGGTACGAATACCATACCGGCAACAAACCGGTGATTGTTTTCGGTCTTGATACGGATTGCGTTCATGGTAAACCTTTGACCGGGTTGCTGCTGCCGGCCTTTCGATTCATCTCTGTTCCAAGCCGGGGTAACTTGTGGGCGGAGGTACGCCGTACATACAAGAAACCACCTGTTGTTATTCAGGAATCTGTCATTTCTTGGTCAGTTCAAGATGACATGGCGCTGATGCAGTTGATTGAAAAGATTAGAAAGGCCAATCATGAACTTCTGGCACGTTTACAGTCCATTCCCGGTTATTCTGAACTTACTCCTCGATGGCAAGCAAAGTCCTATGCGGTCGAAACAGGTAGAGGAAAGTTTGCCAACCTGATGCAACTCGAACGTTTAAACAAACTGGATTTGGAAACTGGAAGAAAAATCCTGAAAGATCCTGGTGAAGTTAAAAAATTGCTGACAACCAAGATTGATTAAACACAAAACGCTGCCCCGGGAAATTCACAGATTTTCTGGAGCAGCGTTTCTTGTAGATCGCAGTTTTCTTTACCAAACTTCGCCGTAAAGCCCCTGACTTCAGGCATAGGGATATAAGGCGAAAAGGTTTGCTCCATACAGTTTCTAGCTGTATAATTAGAACATGAATTCTATTTATGGAAATTCCAACTCTGGCGCCCAATATATCGATGACCAAAAGGTGGTTTGAGATGGGCTTTCGCTCAGTCGCGACCAACTGCGTTGTGCGCGTCCTGCCGCTGCGCGGCCTATCAAAGCAGCAGAACGCTCTGTGTCGTTTCGTTCGTGAAGAAGCGGGGCGCTGCTGGACGGACATGCTGAAAGCGCACATCGAGAGTCGGGGTGGCAAGTGGCTTTTGTCCGTAGACCTGGGAAAGATGTTCAAAGGTCAGTACCGCCTGCACTCGCAAACCATCCAGGCCTTAGCACAAAAGCTGGAAGCAAATGTGGACACGGCCCGTGAGTTGCGCAAAACCGAGTCAGAAGCGCGTTATCCCTATCATCCCAAACAATATCAAACTCCCACATGGAAAGAGTCGGCCATCCATTGGACGGAAGATGGTAAGCTGCTACTGTCCAACGGGAAGAACACACCCGCGCTCATCCTGCCTGTTCCGGGCGAATATTTGGATGCGGATATTTGCCGGGTGGAACTGACCTGGCGGGCGGATCACTATGAGCTGTGTTTGACCATCGATACCGGGCTGGTAAATCCGCCGCTCAGGGAGAGCGGGCTTGTTGCCGGGGTGGATTTGGGCGAGATCAATATCGCAGCGGTTTGCACCCAGGCGGGGGACACGCTGGTGGTGAGTGGGCGCGCTTTGCGCTCGGCGAAACAATTGCGCAACAAACGCCACGCCGCCTATACGGCGCTCATTTCCCGCTGCAAGCCTGGCTCGAAGCGCCAGCGGCGACTGGCGCGAAGCAAAGGCCGGGCCAGCGCAAAACTGGAGCGGCAGCAGCGCGATATTCTGCATAAGGCCAGCCGCCAGGTGGTTGAATTTTGCCGGGCGAACGATGTGATGGCGCTCGCGGTTGGGGATGTGCGCGACATTCAAGATGAAGTCGATCTTGGCGCAAAGAGCAACCAGAAGATTAGCCAGTGGACTCACGGGCAGTTTGTGAAGTACCTGGGATACAAGGCTCGTGAGTATGGGCTGCAGGTGGGGCAAATTCCGGAAGACTACTCCACCCGCACGTGCAGCTTCTGTGGTGGAGTTGCGAAACATGCGCCGCAAGGACGGGTGTACACCTGCCCTGGCTGTGGCGCAGTCATCAATCGGGATGTGAACGGGGCCAACAACATCTGCTCCCGCGCGCTGTACGGAGAGTACGGCGAAGTCCAGGCCCGAACGATCAAGTATCTTCGACCCGTAAAATTGGGACGAAGTAGAGCCTTTGACACGGGCCAATGTTGCTTGCTCTAGCAAGAACCCCCGGCTATTCAAGCCTGGGGAGTGTCAGTGACTGAGCAACCACTCTGCCACTGATCGTATCTCGACCGGAACCCCACTGATCTCAAAGCTGTTCTCATTCGCATCCGACAAGATCAAAGCACTTTCGACTTTTACACCTGTCAGGGCGTCGCTTAGCGCACGGACTTCACGTTCGCGGGTTATCGTGCGCGAAGCGTCCGAATTATGGGCGACTTGGATCAATTGGCGTTTTTCAGGAAGATAGAAATCCACTTCAAAGCCGCCGGGTGTGGCAAAGTAATAAATCTCTTTCGTTTGCCGGCGGAGTGCAAGGAAAACCAGATTTTCGAATAGCTTACCGGTATTCGGGGAAAAACCTACCACCTTTGATAAGCCGGTATCGATACAATACACCTTCTTTCGAGCGATCTGTTGGCGTTTAATAGATGAATCATACACATTTAAAGTGAATACGAGCCAGCCATTCTCCATATAGTCGATGTAACTCTTGATGGTATTCACGCTTCCCAGGCGGAACTGATCCTTCAACTTGTTGAAAGAAACCAAGCCAGCTGGGTTGCTCAATAGATAAAAGGCCAGTTCCTTGAGCGCCGTAACTGCCTCCAACCGGTAACGCGTGGCGATGTCCCGATAAAGGACATCATCATAGAGGGTTCGTAACAAAGGCAGTTCAGGGTATTTGAGTGCATCAGGAATGCCGCCAGACTGCAAGTAGGTGCCTAGTGAAGTTTTTAACCGGGCATTTTCCACGGTAGTCATGCGTTGGAAATTGGGGAGCTTTTCCCCTCGGAATTGCAGGAATTCCTTGAACGAAAATGGAAATAACTCGATCGGCACATAACGACCGGTCAGACGAGTTCCCAACTCCCGGCTAAGCAAGGAAGCATTGGAACCAGTGATATAAAACTTGAAATCCATATCCATGAATCTGCGGACAAAATGCTCCCAGCCGGGGATATTCTGGACTTCATCGATAACGAAGGTTTTGCGCTCACCGAAAGCTTCGACAAGCGCCTGGTAGAGATGGTTGGTATCCTCAGGCTGGAAACCGAGGAAGCGGTCATCCTCGAAATTGACATAGTAGAACGCATCCCTGCCAAGTTTATGGGCCATCTGCGCCAGCAGGGTGGATTTTCCCACCCGCCGCAGACCGGAGACTATTACCGCATGGGGAACATTCGCCGCGCGTTTGATTTCGTCCAGTTGAGTACGTTCGGTACCGATGTCACGTGTCCAAAAGGAGTCGAACTGCTCAATGAGCATGGCTTTGATCTGGTCTTTCGACCAGCGGGAACTCCAATAGTTTTCATTCATGCGCAGCACCTTGTAATGAAATGATACGCCAAATTATTACACCTTGAGATTAGAAAAAAAACGGGAGACGAGTGTGTTTGACGAAGAGAGATTGGGCTGCATATTTGAGTAAAAAGGTATAATTTTTATACTATGCCCTTCGAATATGACCCTGTCAAAAGTCAAAGTAACCATGAAAAACATGATATAGCACACCTTTATGGAACGATACTGAACGGCTCGAGATCCCCTGCCAAAGCGATGGATGAACTGCGTTGGTCGGTAATAGGAAAGATAATTGGCAAACATTGGTTAGCAGTTATCACCTATCGTGCTGATAATGTCCGTAATATCTCGGTGCGTCGATTAAGTGACGAGGAGATTGAACTTTATGAAAACATCTGAGTTTGATAAGAAATTTGACGATGGCGAAAATATCATCGCTGATCTGGATATTACCCATGCTCGTCGCCCTGGGGAAGAGAGCAAGCGTATTAACGTAGAATTCCCCGTCTGGATGGTTGCATCTCTGGATCGAGAGGCGCGCCGTCTTGGTGTAACGCGTCAATCCATTATAAAGATTTGGCTTGCGGAAAGATTGCAGCATCTCGAACAGTAATTTTCTCCATAGTCCGCTGCACTAAAAACTGTAATTTTCTGGTAGGAGACCTGGCACTGCTGCCACCAGTTGTTTTTCCTTGCGATACCATCTTATGTCCCCAATTTATTTGAGTTGTCCATCAGGGTTTGACCCGTTTTTTGAAAATCATGAACCAATCTGCTTTGTCTTCCACCAGCGACCAGCGTTCAATTTCGTCTATATCAACCGAGTTCTGGCTGAAGACGAGCACAGCCTGTTCCAGCGCCTGCGCGTCCTCCCAAAAATAAAAAGCGCACAGCCGGTCTTTAACACAATCGGTCGGTGAAATCACCCGCAAAACCCCGGTTTCAAACGTAATTTCCCGGATTTCTTTGACTGGCTCCTCGCCCACCGACAGTGGGCCTTCGGGAAACTCAACGATGTGCAAGCTGTCGGGGTGCTGAAAATGGCGTCCGTGCTCTACAAAACTAAGAGTCTCCATCGCCTGGCGCAGTCTGGAGCGCCTGTTAAAAGCCGTGTTAATCAAATCGACATCTTTCGAAACGTACAGGTTCTGGCTGTAAAGCGAAACCACCGAACCACCCGAAAGAACCACATCGATGCCCTGCTTGCGCAATTGATCATGAACGAAGGCGGCCACTTCAAGCTGGGTCATCTGGCTGATGGGCTTCATCTGGTTTTCCTTTCCGGCGGGGGCGGCGGCGATTCATGGTTAAATCCAGGCGTTTAGTTTCAGGGTAAAAGGTGAGCGCTTTTTCAAGCAGATCTTTGAGTTCGGTCAAAAATGGGTAGCGCGGATTAAAGGAATAGAGCCGGGTACGTCCCACCTGGCGGCTGGCCAGAACCCCACCGGCTTCGAGCTTTTCCAGTTGTTTTTGAATACCATACAGGTCCGTTTCAAAGAAGAGCATGATTTCACGAGCATAGCCATCTCCGCGCGCCAGGAGAAAGATTAAGACTCGTTCTGCATTGGTTGACCCAAGCAATGGTTCCAACATGATGTTTACCTCACCGTATGACCAACTATACTGGTTATATAACTAATATTATTGGTCATTATAGCCAGTTTTCCAATTGATTGCAAGTCATTTTCCGCAACGACGAGATGTAATTCAGAATTCCAGATCATGGAGAAAAATAATGGAAACCCAGTCCCATTTACGCCACCTACTGGGTTTCCTTGCAGATATAGTGATGCCGCCTCGTATATAATTCCCCCACGCTATGGCGTAAGGCGAATGAATAAGTGAAGTTCGCCGCGAAGCGTGATGCAACTGGCGCGTTTGAACAAACTGGATTTGGAAATAGGGCGAAAGATCCTGAAAGATCCAAAGGAAGTTCAAAGATGGTTGCCAATAACGATCAGCGAACCAAAAAATGATATTTGAGAGTCAGAAATTCCACCCAAATAGTTTTCACTGACAGTGAAAACTATTTGGGTTTGTAATCATACGTTTTGTAGAGAAAAGAACTTGATAACCAAATTGTCGATAGGGGTAAAAGGGCCACGCGAGTTATACCGCATGGCCTATTCTGATTATGGTATACTAAAATTGTTTTCGCAATTCGTCACTAAATACGGACTGGTGACGAATTGCGAAAACAGAAAGCAGGCCAAAATGAAAAGCGATGTTTCCCAATTGCATTTGAGTGAATTGACCAAGGCCTTTCTTGTCAGCGATCGGGTTCAAAAATCTGCCCTACGCAGCTTTTATGCCCGCTTCGAGCCGACATTGACGGAGCAGACCTTTCGGAGAATTGTTTACGCGCTTGAAAAGCGCAAGGTGCTGACCCCGATTGCAGCAGGGATATATGCCATTCATGAAAACGGTGCGCCGCCATCAAAAAAGAACTACGTTCCCGTCTTTTCTCAATCACACCAGGCGTTGAAACAAATGTTGCAGGAAACATTTCCCTACCTGGAAACCCTGTCGTGGGAAACGGGGATGCTCGGTGAATGGATGATCCATCAACCTGCCAATAACCAGATTATTCTCGAAACCGAGCGCGAGGCCTGCGAATCGGTTTTCAATTACTTACAGCAGAAATATTCCGGACAGGTATTCCTGGAGCCTGATCGGGCGATGATGGAACGCTATATCTTGCCTTTGTCTGAAAGCATTCTGGTCACGCGCCTGATTACCCAATCCCCCAGGAAAAAAATTGGCGGGCTGGTTTTTCCTCGCCTAGAAAAAATCCTGGTGGATGTTTTTGCGGACTCAGCAAAATTCTTTGCCTTCCAAGGACAAGAACTGGTTCATATTTTTGAAAATAGTTTCGCAGCTTATTGGATTAGCGAGAAAACGTTGAACCGCTATGTAGGACGGCGAAAGGTAGCGACGAAATTAATGGAGTTCATCGAATCACGTACTGATATCAAATATAATCCAATCCAGTAAGGCCAAAATTGATCACAGGTCAAGGAGTAAAAATTTTCAACATCCTCAAATACAGAAAATGTGTTCTAAGAGCCTTGCGTACTTTTTGAAAATTTGGTAATATCTCCCCACAACTGAATAACCTTGGCCAACCGGTCGCCAAATTAACTTCCTGCATTCTGTCCTCAGAAGCGACCACTAACGCAATCTCTTTGGGATTCAAAGAGCACCTGCGCTGGTGGTCGCTTTTTGCTTTAAGTCCCGTGCGGGCTTGTCAGGAAAACCATCCGGCCCCGGTTGTGCCAGGTAAATCCAATTCGGAGGTGTTTATGAAACACAACAAAGTGATCACCATCAGCCCTACTCGTATTGTCACAGCTCTAATTGTCTTCCTGATGCTGGTGACCGCCGGGTTCATTATCTGGGCTCGCCTGCCAGCCCTGTTTCAACGCGAACAGCCTGGGATGAGCGCAGAAAACGCCGCCCGGACAGGCTTGGAAGCCTTCTTATCGGTCGATGCAAAGACTGGACAAACAGCCTGGATCGATTCAATCTGCAAGCTGGCCACAGATGCCGGCTGCAAAATGGTTACAAATGCCTACGCTCCCATGTTCTGGCCCTCCGTTGAAAAGGACTCGCTGCGCCTGACCTGCAAGACAGCCTCCGCAACCCTTGTGACAAAGCTGGACGAGCCCGTGAAATCAGAAATCTGGGAGCTCAAAACCATCTGCACCAATCTGGATAGCGGGGAAGCTAACACAAGCAGCACTCAGGTGATCGTGGTTGAAAGCGCGGATGCTGGTTGGAAATTTGAGCGTGTCCGTTTTGATCAGGAGAGTGGCTCATGAAGACTATTAAATTAAGTTTCGTTCTGCTGGTCATCGCCCTGGTTGCGAGCACCTTTTTCCCGGCCCAGGCCCAGGGTAATACCCCCAATGCGAATTGGGGCGATTTCTTCAATACAGACGGGACGGTAAAGGCTGGTGTCATCGATGGCGGTGAGATCAGCCAACCCGCAGATTGGATGCCAGATGTCGGTCCTCTTGCGAATTGGGGCATCAGCATGCAAGCCACCTATCATGTCTACACTGCCCCAGATGGGTCCACCATGATGACACCCTCTGCATCAACCTTGTTTTTCATGGCCATGAATCCGACTGCCTCCGGGTTGATCAACGCCAACGGTGAAGTCGGCATGGGACAAGGATTTGCCATCCAGACTGCCGGTTCCCTGGCAGGCGGCAGCACTACCCCCCAGCAGCTGCTCAGCGGTATTTTTCAGGCGCTCAGTGGAAACAGTGGCATTACCCAGGTGCAGGCGGACCAATTTGCCGATGCGTTGATTAACAACCAGGGCAATATGTGGGCATTCCTGGATCCACGTGGAGATACCTGGAATATCTTTCAGCAACTCCTGACTACATCATTAAGTGACCAGAATGTCTACCTGCTGGCCATGTTATACAACTCCTGCTCGAATTCGCCAACCGGCTGCCCGGCAGAACTGTGCCAGGCTAACCCGGTTGCGTGTGGTCTACCGCCGACTGAAGTCACCCCGGTCACTACCCCGGAAGCGACCCAGACACCACCCCCTTCCTGCCCGGGGCCTTCAATCTCCCAGGCAGCACCCAGTCTATCAATTACAGCGGGTGCGCCAAATTATCCACTGGTGGTAGGTCAGGATCCCGAAAAGCGCGGCGCGGATGTGCAAGTCTCGGTCTCGATCCCGCCAGTCATATATACCTGGCATGAACCGATCTTCGAGACTGAAAGGGTCTGTCGCGGCGGAACAAATGGAATTCCACAAACCTGCCGCAATGTGCGGATCTTCAAGGGCTGCCGCGCTCACCGCGAAACCTTGCCGGAGCAGATTACCAGTTCACGGACCACGGCCACCCTGTCCGGTGCCAGCCGTAACTGGATCGTGAGCGACCTGGGGTCGACCTGGTACGGCGCTTTTGTGCATCAGGGTTTCTTCGACCTGAAACGCTATGGCTCACCATCCACCGGCTGCAGCGGCACCTGCTCTTTTACCCTGACGGCATCAAAGGTTCCCTTTGCGGATCCCGGCGTTTTTGATCTGCTGGTTTCGGTAAACACAGCCGGTACATTTTTCAACGGTCGGGCAATCACAAACCCGCGCGCCCTGAGCCAGACCGGCAAAGCCAAAATCTGGGTTGTTTTGCCCACCCTGATCGATGCA
>JAPLGT010000210.1:0-7439 GCA_026390035.1 Chloroflexota bacterium | reverse complement strand
CGCAAATCGGAGCAAAGCATTTCGCCTTCGGTTGGGACGGCATCCATGGAGAGTTGGGTCAGATCGGCCCTTTCCTGGATGATGGTTTTAACCTGTCGCAATCCGTGGTTCTGACCACCGGGCAGGTCAGCATTCCACCCAAATACAACCTTGAGGCTGTAGTTCGTCCGCTGAGCGAAGCCTGGGAGTGGGAGCAGGCGATTGAAAATCAGATCGCTTGCCGGGAGATTGGACACAGCCTGGATGACTACCGGATCTTTAAGCGCGACCAATTTGCGCGCTATCGCCGCATGACCAGTGCCGGATTGGGACATTGGTTTGGCGCATTCCTGGGCGGCCAGTTGGTGGCAGACCTTGGGGTTTACACTTCTGGAAAAGTTGGACGGTTTCAACAGGTTGGCACCCACCCTGATTACCGCCGCCAGGGGATCTGTGGGGCTTTGGTCTACCAGGCCAGTTGTTACGCCCTGAACCAGATGCAGCTTGAGACGCTGGTGATGGTTGCGGATGAGCATTATCACGCTGCCAGGATCTATCAATCGATCGGTTTCAGCCCGCAGGAACGCGAGGTAGGGATTGACTGGTGGAATAAGACCCAGGCTTGAGCCCGGCATAAATGGTTCTGCCCAGATTTGTGGGGGAAAATAATAATTTGCGCTGTCTGTAGCTTGTGCTTAACACGCACAGGGATTGCAAGGACGATTGTGGGTGTTTTTTATCACGAATAAGTGCCGAATGGACGAATGACACGCAGTTTCTTTGGAAAATAGCGCGCAAAAGCGCTGTCAAAAACTTGCGTGGTGCGGCATGGTGGGTTAACCCACCCGCAGCGCGAACTCGCTTTGATAAAAATGGAGATTTGACGGGCAAGTTCGCCCCTAGCCGCCCGCCATGGCGCCGACAATCCGGAAAATATCTTTGCCAGAGGCGATCGCATCTGGCAGCGGGGAGTCTGGTTCGGTCAGCGAGAGATCTTCACCGCAGGCAAAAAAGCGGATAAAGGCCCGCCGCTCCTGGCTGACATGCTCGCGGATGGTGCCGCGCAGCACGGGGTAACGGGCTTCAAGCGCATCCAAAATGGTACGCTGGGTGACAGGGCCGCTGACTTCCAGCGTGATTTCGGTGTTGAGATTGGCCAACTGGCGCAGGTGATAAGGCAGGGCGACACGGATCATGGCAGGGTTTGGACTTCAACCGACAAGATGGCGGGCAGATCACGGATAATCGGCGCCCATGAATCGCCGGAATCACTGGAAGCGTAAACCTGGCCGCCGGTGGTGCCAAAGTAGATGCCGCAAGAATCCAGCGTATCCACTGCCAGGGCATTGCGCAATACATTGACGTAGCAATTGCTCTGCGGCAGGCCATTGGTGAGCGCTTCCCATTGCTCGCCGCCAGTCCGGCTGCGATAAACCCGCAACTTGCCTTCGGGTGGGTAATGCTCCGAGTCGCTTTTAATCGGGACAACGTAAATGGTCTCTGGTTCGTGGGCATGCACCGCAATCGGAAAGCCAAAATCACTGGGCAGATTACCGCTGACCTCGCGCCAGAGCCCACCCGCATCATCACTGCGCATTACATCCCAATGTTTTTGCATGAACAACACGCCCGGACGGGAGGGGTGCATGGCCAGGTTGTGCACACAGTGGCCCACTTCGGCCTGCGGATCGGGCAGCTCGGGGCCAGAATCCAGGCCCTTGTTGATCGGCAGCCAGTTCTGACCGCCATCATCGCTGCGGAAGGCACCTGCTGCGGAGATGGCTACAAAGATTCGGGCGGGGTTGGAAGGATCCAGCAGGATGGTATGCAGGCACATGCCACCAGCGCCGGGCTGCCAGAGCTGGCCCCTGGTGTTGCGCAGCCCCGGCAGTTCTTGCCAGGTTTGAGCGCCATCGGTACTACGGAAGAGCGCTGCATCCTCCACACCGGCGTAGACCGTATCCGGGTCGGTCAGGGAGGGCTGCAGGTTCCAAACCCGTTTGAATTCCCAGGGGTGCTGTGAGCCGTCAAACCATTGGTGCGTGCCGGGTTTACCTTCGTAAACAAACTTATTACCCAGGGGGGTCCAGCTTTGGCCGCCATCATCCGAGCGCTGGATGACCTGCCCAAACCAGCCGTTCGATTGCGAGGCATACAACCGGTTGGGGTCAGCCGGCGAGCCGTTGATGTGGTAAACCTCCCAGCCCGCGAAGTGCGGGCCGCTGACCTGCCAGTCTTTACGTTGGGCATTCGAGCTCAGGATAAATGCGCCTTTGCGCGTACCTACCAATAAACGTACACCGCTCATTTCTGTATCCTCATGGCTAATTAGCGTGTCTGATGCAAACAGACTTCATTTAAGTGTGGCTGGATAAAAGACTCTCTGGCGCAGCTTATTGATCAGCATAGGCGCGCTGCAAAAGCGCCACATCAAGCTTTTTCATCTGGAGCATGGCCTTGATCACGCGCTGGGCCTTGGCCGGGTCCGGATCACCTGCCAGCACGCCCAGCGCGCGTGGAACGATCTGCCAGGACAGGCCAAATTTATCCTTCAGCCAGCCGCATTGACCTTCCTCGCCGCCTGCGCTTAGATTGTTCCAGAAATAATCCACTTCTTCCTGGGTTTCACAATCTACCACGAAGGAAACGGCCTCGTTGAATTTGAAATAGGGGCCGCCGTTTAGGGCCGTAAATTCCTGGCCATCCAATTGAAAACTGGCGGTCATGATTGTGCCAGCCGGCAGAGGGCTGGACTCGCCATAGCGTGAGATATTTGTAATCTTTGAGTCTTTGAAGAGCGAGACATAAAAATTAATTGCTTCTTCAGCGTTGTCGTTGAACCACAAAAATGGGGTGATTTTTGGCATGTTTATATTCCTTTTCAATCCTTGCAGATCAGCCAGCTCGAGCAGCTGGCTGATCTGCACAGATGGGTTGGTCTTAGCGCCAGGCGCCTAAAAGCGCGCCGAAAAGTACAAAATTAACCAGGTGATTGCCAACTTCAATGGCCCAAATTTTTAGAGCATGTCCGGCGAATAACTTATTAACCAGGTACGTGGGGGCGATAAAGCCCAGCCAAAGCATAAAACCCGTGGCAGCGCCCGATAAAAGCGTGGGACCGCCTGGCATCTGTCCGCCCAGGGAGTTGACCATGAACGCCATCGCGACTGCCTGCACAAAAGAAGCGAACAAAGTCAGGCCCCAGGTGAGAGCCATGTTGCTGCTGCCGGGGGTATCTTTTTCGGTTTTGCCAATCCCTTTCCACCAGATCGGGAAAAAAGTTTTGGGGTTATACCAGATCGAACCGCTGATCATGCTGATCAGCACACACGCCAGCACCGTCAGCCAGTTAATTCCATTAAAATTCATTGTATAAGCCTCCAGGTATGTAAATCGGATAAATATTCTCTTGTTGGTCTATTATAACAGAATGTTTGTTCTTTTTTATAAGTTTATTTACGCGGACGAGCGCCGACAAGCGCGGAAAAAGCAAAAATCTTTTGGTTTTTCCGCGTACATCCGCGAAAATCCGCGTCCAATTGGGGTTCCCTGCGGGCTTAGCGGTAAAAGCTTGGGAACCACGTTGGTGATAAAGATATTAAAAAGCAACTTATGCGGTATTGCGATAACAACATTTCAAACTCAAAAAGGCAAACCCATTGTAAAGTGAGGGCGCAAAGTCATGGATCTGTGCGCTTCTTGCGGCAGATCGCCAGGCTACCGAAGGTTATTTACCTTCGGCGGTTTTTGTTTTAATTACTGCCAGGAGCTGAGCGCGGACTTAACCATACAAAGCCATTCTATTCTTTTCAAGAACCTTGATTTAGGCCTGCAAGGTTCAAACCCCGACTGTTTCATGGAATACGGATCATTCTGCCGGATTAAAATGGTGCTTTTTTATTAATCCATTCTTGTTTTCCATCAGCTTTGCATCTTGATTGCTTTTCCGGGGCACCATGCTCGGGGAGTGCTTGTGAAGATCTACAATACCATCGCAGAATAATCTATTTAGCAGGGCAGTTCGGGCAACGTGTATCTAATTTAGAATGACAAGTCTGATTGAATCATAGGAGTTGAAATGAAAAAGATCTGGTTCGCAATTTTAATCACAGCTCTTCTGGTAGTTGGTGTTGTGGGTATTGCCGGTGCCATTACCGATGGCAACCCGGATGGAAATGGGCACCCGTATGTGGGTCTCTTGATTTTTGATGTAGATGGCGCACCAGCCTGGCGCTGTTCTGGCACCTTGCTTTCACCAACCGTTTTGTTGATAGCCGGTCATTGCACAGATGGTGCCAGCGGTGGGCGCGTCTGGTTTGAGGCTGATCTCCAGGATAAACCTGAACTGGGTTATCCGTATGGCGGCCCAACCAGCGTTGAGTTTTGCGGTGTTGCCACGCATCCACAATTTAATGAAGGTTCATTTGTGCTGCACGATGTGGGTGTGGTTAGCCTGTGTGCGCCAGTCTATAAGGATACTTATGGCCGGCTTCCGACCGTGAATCAGTTGGATGCCTTAAAGACAAAACGCGGTCAGCAGGATGTAACCTTTACAGCGGTTGGTTATGGTCTTCAGAAGAGTTTCCCGGATGCAACTGCATATAAAGATTCAAAGCTTAAGACCCGCATGGTCGCCACTCCCAAGTTGAACCAGATCAATGTGCCCGGTTATACAGGCGATTTTTCCTTGCTGCTTTCAAACAATGCCAGCACCGGCGGCACCTGCTTTGGTGATTCGGGTGGCCCGAACTTCCTGGGTAACAGCAATGTGGTCGCGGGCGTGACCTCTTTTGGGATCAACAGCAACTGTGCCGGAACTGGCGGTGTCTTCCGCATGGACAGGCAAAATGTTCTGGATTTTGTGAATTCGTTCCTGAAGTAGTAGATTGTTTCTTGGGATAAAGTAGACAGGGGCTGCCTGATGGCAGCCCCTGTATTAATTCACTGATTGACTTCTGATGGGTGCCATGCTGCGGAATGAGAGTGGCTGGCAACCAGGCCTTATTAAAACCCAAACCGCCTTGTGGCCGGCCCTGGCCATTTGGCGGTTTGTTTACGGAGAATGTAAACATAATCATACGCCCGTTGGTTTAGTGCAACCTGAGCAAAGATTAAAAATTGGATGAGAGTATTTGTAAATTGGATTGCTAATCTGGCAAATGCCGTGATATCCGGTCCTGGCAGTCTATCGAATTGGGTTGATTGGTTGGCAGTGGGTGGGATGGTCAAGATCTGAACACACCCGCTGGATGCGAGTGAGCAGCTGAAAATTAATTTTGGATGTAAAATAGTTCCAGGAGCTTTGATGAGTATAGAGTCATCATCAGCAGTTTTTCCCAAAATTGTGAGGATTTACTCAGCGCTTGTCCTGGTTGCAGAAGCAGGCCAGGTCTGTGATCTTCTTCCCATGGCTGAAAAGAACTACCAGCAGGGCCCAGGTTTTCAAGGGTGGCAAGAGACTTTTCTGGACCTTTTGTGGAGAGATTGCGAGAACCAGGCAGCAGCCAGGCGCAGGTAAGAAACGAGGAGTTTGAGATGCCCCCTACATCGAAAAGTTTATCCGTACCAGAAGCACTGATCCCGATCTACACTGATATTGTTGCGCTGACTGATGCTCTCTGCCGTGAGAAGCTGAGCGAAGAATACGCCCAGCTTTGCCGAGAAATGGCGGCAGCACTGGCGCGTAAAAGACCCTCGCCTTTGCTGGCTGGTAAAGCCAATAGTTGGGCCTGCGGTATTGCCAATACGGTCGGTTCGGTCAATTTTCTCTTCGATAAGAGCCAGAAAATCCATCTGCGTTCTGATGAGCTGTGTGCCTGGTTTGGCTTATCCAAGAGTACCGGCGGGTCCAAATCCACGCTGATCAAGCAGATCCTTAAAATTGGCCTGATGGATTTTCATTGGACCTTGCCCAGCCGCATGGAAAGAAATTCAATGGCCTGGATGGTAACGCTGAATGGCTTTATTGTGGATGCGCGCCATCTGGCGCGGCCCCTGCAAGAAGAAGCCTATCGCAAGGGCTTGATCCCATACGTGACGGCAGACAAAGAAGACGAATAGCACTGAAAGATTGCTGGCGCTGGTCAGCGCATGTCCTGCCCGGGGTGACTGGTCTGCCAGGCGTTAAAGGCGTCGCTGATTTCGCCAAAGGTGGCCCACTGCAGTTTGCCAGAGGCCACCAATGGGTCGACGACTGTGCTCAAGAATTTTTCGATGACGGCAAATGGGTGCTGCGGGTCGCCGCGAAATTCGCCGGGGTGAACTGTGAAGTGGAAGACATTCAATTTGCCGGGTTCGGCGGCGGCTAGCGAGCTCAAGAGTGCCTGCTGCAGGTATTCAAAATAGGCTTCATCTCCACCGGCGGCATCCGACCGCCGCATGGAGGCGAAGTTGTTTTTATCGTACAGGCCTTCGGGCAGGAAGGTCACCGCGCCAGAGGGGTTGTGGGTCGCGAACAGGCTGAAGTCGCTGCCATCGGTGCCGCCGGCGGGTCTCCAGGGTTGCAGCCCGGCCAGTGCGAGATCGGTGGTCTGGCTTTGCGGGTTTTTCCAATCGCTGTTGATGCTCAGCCCGGCGCAGGTGGCGGCCGCGTAGATTTGTGGGTAGAGATTGCCGCCGCTCCAGTAGCGGATTTGGCTGACTTTGGCGGCCTGTTTCAACAGGTCGAGCTCCTCTTTCATCACGCTGCACCATTTTTCGACCGGCAAGCTGGCTGAGTCCCGGCCCAGGTGGGCGTCTTCGTGGAAGTGCAGGGCGATTTCATGGCCGTTTTTGGCCAGGTCGGCCAGGATTGGGTCGTGGTTGGCGATGAGCAGGTCGGTAAAAGGGGATTGGGCCTGGATGGTCATGCGCCCACCGTGGGCCTGTACCAGGCTGGTGAGCAGGTTAATGTCATTGGCCTGGCGGCTGAAAAAGGCGGGGACCTGGTAATCGCCCTGCCCGCTCTTTATGCCCTGGTGGCTGCGGCCGAGCGGTTCGATGTGCATACCGATCCCGAAGGTCAGCACGGCGCTGCCGGTTTGTGCGCTGGCGCTGGGTGCGGGGCTGGCTGATCCTGGGCGCGCGGCCGGTGCGGCGGATGGCAGGTTGCAGGCGCTGAGCAGCAGGCACAGGCTGATAATGAGCGGGGCAATGTTTTTAATGGCGATCTCCTTGAGCTCCTTATTTTATCTGTTGGTTGTTAAAAATGGGGCCAATGGATGGTAGAAAATCGTAATTTTTGCAAATCTGACCGCGAGCCTCGAGTCTGTTTTTAGCCAGGGCTGGGATGGCAAAAGATGCTAAAATAAGGGGCAGCATGCAGGGCTGGATTGATGGCTGGTGCGCCTTTGTGATAAAATCGATAACAGTTGTCTGCTTGATAGCAGCGGGCGGCCCAGCCTATGATCGATTATGCATCCAAAGCTTCCATCGGATTATTAAAAAATATCCCGGGCGGGACTTTCCGCATGGGCAGTCGT
>JAPLGT010000137.1:0-6165 GCA_026390035.1 Chloroflexota bacterium | reverse complement strand
GATCAGTAAGACCTATTCTTCGCCAGCTCATAGAATGAACGGATTCGTTTACCATTCAAATTGGTTGCACAATTTGCTGGTTGCGACCTCCATGTCTGGCTGCAAGCAATGACCACAAAAAACATCAGAACCAGAAATTTTGAAACCAAATTCCGCATCAAGAACGGTTCAGTTATTGATGCTTTGATTTCGGGCGAGGTGATCCAGATTGAGACTGGCAAGGTTTATCTGAGCGTGGTGCGTGATATCACCAGCCGTAAGCAGATTGAAATGGAAGCCCGCCAGCGCGAATCGCTTATGCGAGCCTTGATCGATAATGCGCCCTTTGAAGTGTGGGCGCGTGATCTGGATGGGGTCTGCATCCTCGAAAATGCCACGCGGGTGCGCGCACGCGGCAGCATTCTGGGGCAGAAACTGTCTGAGTCTGCCGGTTCTCCCGAAGAACTTGCCACCTGGCAGTCGCATAACCGCAGCGCTTATGCCGGGCAGATCGTGGATGTTGAGCTGGTTAATCATTTACCGGGCGGCGAGCGTTATTTTCAAAGCATTGTCGCGCCGATTTTTGAGGATCAGCTGGTCAGTGGAATTGTCGGTTTTAATATTGATATTACCCGCCGCAAGCTGGCAGAATATGCGCTGGCGCTTGAAAAGGAAGAGCTGACCCGTTCGAACGCTGAGCTGGAGCAGTTTGCTTATGTGGCTTCGCATGATTTGCAGGAGCCCTTACGCATGGTGTCGAGCTATATGCAGTTGATCGAGAAGCGCTATAAAGGCAAGCTGGATGCGAATGCGGATGAATTTATCGCTTTCGCGGTGGATGGCGCCACCCGTATGCAGAGACTGATCAATGATCTGTTGATGTTTTCGCGGGTTGGCACGCGCGGCAAGCAATTTGGACAGGTTTCTTGTGAAGCTGCCTTTGACCAGGCTGTTCAAAACCTGAAAATGAGTATTGAAGAACAACAGGCTGTGCTAACGCACGATCCGCTGCCAGAAGTCCTGGCGGATGGCTCGCAGTTGGTGCAGCTATTCCAGAATCTGCTGGGTAATGCGATCAAATTCCATGGCACGGCTGCGCCGCGGGTGCATCTTTCGGTGGAGGCCGGGCAGTCTGAGTGGGTCTTTGCCCTGCGTGATAATGGTATTGGGATTGAACCTCAGTATTTTGAGCGTATCTTTGTGCTATTCCAACGGCTGCACGAACGGTCTGCGTATGCGGGCACGGGCATTGGGCTGGCCATCTGTAAGAAAATTGTCCAACGGCATGGCGGCCGCATCTGGCTGGAATCAACCCAGGGCCAGGGTACCACTTTTTACTTCAGCCTGCCTAAAAACGGGCAAGGCGCCTGATGTTAAGCATGAAAAACCCTGTGACCCAGGTGCTGGTGGTGGAAGATAACCCTGGCGATGTGCGCCTGGTGCGTGAAGTCTTTGACGAAGCGGGCTTCTCTAACCACCTGAGTGTGGTGGCAGATGGCGAGCAAGCCCTGGACTTCCTGCGGAAAAAAGGTCGTTTTAGCCAGGCTCCACAGCCCGGTCTGGTGATTTTGGATATTGGCCTGCCGGGCAAGAGCGGCTTGGAAGTGCTCAGGGAGATCAAGCAGGATCACAATTTAAGGCGTATTCCGGTGCTGATCCTGTCATCTTCGAGTGCCAGAGCAGATATTTTGAAGGGTTATGAGCTGTATGCAAACGCTTTTATTACCAAGCCGGGCAGCCTGGACCAATTCATTCAGGCCGTCCGAATCATTGAGAATTTCTGGCTGGAGATTGCCAGCTTGCCAGGACAAAATGAGGCAGGTTTGATATGAATGATAAGACCATCAGTGTCCTGTTGATCGAAGATAACCCGGGGGATGCCCGCCTGGTGCGGGAAGCCCTGGCAGAGATGGAGACCAGCCTGCCTACCAGGTTGACGCATGCCGAGCGGCTGTACGACGGGTTGAAACAGCTGGAGCTGCAGCCGGTGGATGCGATCTTACTCGATTTAAGCCTGCCGGATTCGAGCGGGCTAGCCACCTTTTACCGGCTTTATTCCCAGGTCCGGCAGGTGCCGATCATCGTGTTAACCGGCATGGATGATGATGGCATAGCACAGACAGTGATGCGCGCCGGAGCCCAGGATTACCTGGTGAAGGGCCAGGTGGATGGGCGAATGTTGACGCGCTCGATCCGCTATGCGATTGAACGCAAGACATCTGAAGATAACCTGCGCGCCAGCGAAGAGCGTTACCGCACCCTGGTGGAGCAGGCTTCGGACGGTATATTTATTGCCGATCAGCAAGGCAATTTTTTGGATGTCAATTCCAGCGGCTGTACCATGCTGGGTTATTCACGTGAAGATCTATTGAGTAAGAATATGCGCGAGCTGGTCCTGCCAGGTACAAGGGTGCAGCCTGGATTCTGGACCAATGAAGATCTGAGTGGCAGGGTTGTCATCCAGGAATATGAGCTGCTCTGCAAGGATGGCTCGTATTTGCCGGTGGAGGTCAGCGCCAAGCTGCTGGCGGATGGCCGGCGGCAGGGGATCGTGCGTGATATCAGTGCGCGCAAGCAGGCCGATATCGCCCTGCTCGAAAGTAATGAATTTAACCGAATGCTGGTAAAGGCGCTCCCATTCAGGATGGAAATTGTTGACGAGCAGGGCCGGATCTTGTATATCGATCCGGATATGGAAGCGGCGCTGGGTGAGAACGTAATTGGCGAGCATTGCTGGAATATCCACCGCGATGACCGCACAGAATGCAGCGACTGCCCTTTGAAGCATCCAATCGAGATTGGTCAGACCAAGATACTGCAGACCGGCGGGTTGAAGGATGGCAGGATCTTTGAGATTACGCATACTGGAATGTGGTACCAGGGCCACAAGGCGATTCTGGAGGTTTTTCAGGATATCACTGAGCGCAAGCAGATGGAAGAAAAGCTGCAGACCACTGCCCAGCTGCTTAAGTTCCATGTGGAGAATTCCCCACTGGCCTGGATCGAGTTTGATAATCAACACCGGATTGTGCACTGGTCAGACCGGGCTCAGGAGATTTTCGGCTGGACGTTTGACGAGGTGCGTGGTAAGCTGGTCAGCGAGGTGAACTGGGTGTACTCAGAAGATCTGCAGGTTGTTGATGATCAGATTGAGATCATGCTGGGTACCCGCCAGACGAGCAATGTGCTCGTCAACCGCAATTATCGCAAGGATGGCTCGGTGATTACCTGTGAATGGTACAGCTCTGCCATGTTTGGCCCGGATGGCAAGCTGATTTCGGTGCAGTCATTGGTGCTGGATGTCACTGAACGCAGGCAGGCCGAATTGGCTCTGCGCGAAAGCGAGGCTTTTGGCCAGGCGATTTTATCTAACTCTCCGATTGGGATCTCGGTGCGCGATAAGCAGGGCCGGCTGTTGACTGCCAACCAGGCCTGGAAGAATATCTGGGCTATTACCGAAGCTGAGATGCTGCAGGCTGCCAACGATGTGAGCAGCAAGCTTGAATTCGATGGCAGACCTGATAGCTTAAATGATTATCTGCAAGATGTGCATGCTGTGTATGACCAGGGCGGCACTCTGCATTTGCCCGAATTGGAGGTGCCCGCGCCCAGGCCTGGCGCGGCGCAGTGGGTTTCGCAGCATTTTTATGCGGTTGTGAATGAGCATGGCCTGGTTGATAAGGTTGTTATTCTGACCGAAGATATTACCGAGCGTAAAGATGCCGAGCTCTCGCTGGTTAAGGCGCATGCCGATTTGGAACAGCGCGTGATTGACCGTACCTTTGAATTGAAGGTGGCCAACTTGGAGCTTGAAAAAGCGGCGCGTATGAAGGATGAATTCCTGGCAAGCATGAGCCATGAATTGCGCACCCCGCTGACCGGAATTTTGGGGCTTTCTGAAGCGTTGCAAATGGTGACGTATGGTGATCTGAATGAGAAGCAGCTCAAGGCGCTCAAGAATATCGAAACCAGCGGCCGGCACCTGCTGTCGTTGATCAACGATATCCTCGATCTTTCCAAAATTGAGGCGGGCATGTTCAATATGCAGTTTTCGCCGGCCTCGCTGGATGGGATCTGCCAGGCTAGTTTGCAGATGATCAAGGGCATGGCTGGCCAGAAGCACCAGAATATCAGCATTGCGATGGACCCGGCTACGATCATTTTAAGGGTCGATTCGCGCCGTTTGAAGCAGATGCTGGTGAATCTGCTTGGAAATGCGGTCAAGTTTACGCCGGATGGCGGTCAGGTGGGTATTGAGGTTAAGGGGCTGCCGGGCAGCCGGCAAGTGGATATCTGTGTGTGGGATACCGGGATTGGGATTAAGGAAGAAGATTTGTCGCGCCTGTTTAAACCATTCGTGCAGCTGGATAGCAAATTATCGCGCCAGTATTCGGGGACGGGCCTGGGGCTGTCACTGGTTAAGCGCATGGCTGAACTGCAGGGCGGTCAGATCCGGGTGGAGAGTGTCTTTGGGTCCGGGAGCCGTTTTACGCTCAGCTTGCCGTGGGTGGTGGATGATACCCAACCGCTGAAGTATGCCCGGCGGGTGACTGATAAATTGCAGCGCGCTCTGACTTTTGACCAAAACGAGGAAAGCGCTGCGCGACTTTCGGCGTTGTTAAAATTGGTCGGGCTGAAGAATCAGGTTCTGGTCACTGCTACGAATGCGCTGGAGCAGGTGATCCACTTCTGGCCGGATGTGATTTTCATCGGTGAGCATCTGCCAGATGGTGTTGGTTTGGATCTCTTGCAGAGTCTCAAGGCGGATTTGCGGACGAATGCCATCCCGGTTGTTTTGATCATCAGGCCCGATCAAAAGCAGAATGTTGAGCGCCTGGGGGCCAATGGTGCTCTGATGGAGCCTTTTGCGCAAAGTGAGCTGCATATTGAGTTGCAGCGGATTGCTTTTAACGCAGAATCGGAAAGGCCGCTGCTGGTGGCCGGGCGCCTGGGTTCTGGGCGTGTTCCGGAGCCGGTGCAGGAGCTGGAGCATGGGCCGCTGGTGCTGGTGGTTGATGATAATCAGATTATTCTGGATCTGATTTCGGATTTTCTACGGAGTCAGGGTTTTAGGGTGAGTGCTGTTAATTCGGGGCAGGCGTTGTTAGGTCGGTTGGAGGTTATCAGACCAGATATCTTGCTGGTGGATGTTCAGATGCCAGGCATGAGTGGTTTTGATTTGATCAGGGCGATTCGAGCGCATGTTTCTGAGTGGGTGGCGCAGCTGCCGGTGATTGCGCTCACATCCATGGCGATGAGTGGTGATCGTGAGCGCTGCCTGGATGCGGGGGCGAATGAGTATTTGGCCAAGCCGCTGCAGTTGCAGGAGTTGCTCATTTATGTTCAGGCGCTGACGCGGGCACAGGGCGCTTCTGCTGGCGATTAGTTGGAACCCTCCCCATAAAGGAGGGTTTTTTTGTGGTGATTTGGCGGAAGATCTTCCGCCGAATCACCACTTGCGGGGGTAGTACACCGATTCTCGCGCATCTGCGTGGACAAAACAGGAAGGTTTTGTCCACGCCGACCGACGTGTTTTTGCTGCTCAGGGAGCAGGTTGATCGATGGGTTTCACCGCTGCCGGAGTTTTAGCGGGGAAGGTTTTGCCCACGCCGATCATCGTGTTTTTGCTGCTCGGGGGTGGGCTTCCCCGTCAGTATAGAGTTTTGGCGGATGGTTTTGAAAATGCTGACCATCGTGTTTTTGCTGCTCAAAAGCATGTTGATCGATGGGCTTCACCGCCAGTGGAGTTTTTAGCGGATGCTAATCCGCTAAAACTCCACAAAAAAAATAAATCTATTGTTTGATGGCTGGAACCTTTCCAGATAGAGGATATTTTTTTGTGGTGATTCGGCGGAAGACCTTCCGCCGAATCACCACTTGCGGGGGTCGTACACCGATTTTCGTGCATCTGCGTGGATAAAACAGGAAGGTTTTGGCCCCGCCGATCATTGTGTTTTTGCTGCTCAGGGGCAAGGTGATCGCAGGGCTTCACCACTTGCGGGGGTCGTACACCGATTCTCGCGCATCCGCGTGGATAAAACAGGAAGGTTTTGTCCACGCGGATCATTGTGTTTTTGCTGCTCAAGAGTAAGTTGGTCGCAGGGCTTCACCGCCAGTATGAGGTTTTGGCGGATGGTTTTGTCTACGCAAACCATCGTGTTTTTGCTGCTCAAGAGTAAGTTGATC
>JAPLGT010000042.1:0-33344 GCA_026390035.1 Chloroflexota bacterium | reverse complement strand
TGTTCATAATCTCGTGCTAGGTTTACTCAAACGCGCTGGCTTTGTCAACTCTGCGAAAGGTCGCCGTTGGTATGAAGGCCATATTCAGGATGCCTTTGCCCTGCTCACTTCTGGAAACTCGTTTTCTTGAGAACGCCATATAAGACCTTTCGCTTTAAGTTGACGCATGCCCGGGTATGTGGTATTATCCATCCGCTCAAAAGCCGGCCAATCGAGGCTGGTTACGTGTTATTTGATTCAAGGAGACGCATATAGCTGAGCAAGAGTTTCGAGTAAATGAGGCCATCCGGGTTCCGGAAGTGCGCCTGATTGGTCCAACGGGCGATAACGTAGGTGTTGTTCCGATTCGCCAGGCACTTCAGATTGCGCGCGATGCAGAGATGGATTTGGTGGAAGTTTCGCCGAATGCCGCGCCGCCAGTTTGTCGCGTGCTCGATTTCGGTAAGTTTCTTTATGAGCGCGAGAAGAAAGAACGCGAAGCCAAGAAGGCTCAGGTCAAGATCGAGGTTAAGGAAATTCGCCTGCGACCAAAGACTAACGAGGCACATCGTGGTTTTAAGGTGGATGACGCCCGCCGTTGGCTGAATCAGGGCCATAAGGTGCGCGTGACCATCAAGTTCCGCGGTCGAGAAATGGATTACCCGGAGATTGCGCTGGAGGACTTGCGAGAGATCGCTCAGTCGCTGGCGGATGTCAGTGTGATCGAGCAATCACCCATGATGGAAGGGCGCACGATGTTGGTTGTACTGGGCCCGTCCAAAGTGAAACCGGTGAAGGAAGTGAAGCCTGAGTAATTCAGGTGTTCCGGCCGGTAAGTAAAACCGTTCGTCTCCATGCAAAGGTGAAATCCCGCGGGAGTAAGTTTGACCCGCGGTTAATTATTTTGAAAGGAGTAAGCCGCTGTGCCCCAAAAGCAGAGATCTGGTAAGTTCAAGCTCAAGACCCATAAGGCGACGTCGAAGCGTTTTCGCCTGACGGCCTCAGGGCTATTGGTCCGTACGAAAGGTGGTAAGAGCCATTTGCGCCGCCATACTTCAAAGCGTACCAAAGCGCAGTTCCTCGAAATGGTACCCGTCAATGGACGCGGTATTATTAAGCGCATTCGTCGTTTAGTGCCGAATCTTAAGTAGGCAATCGTATCCGATTTTGAAATTTGCGGCTACCGGGTGTATGCAACTGGAAGGAAGGGTTCTCTCGACGAGTGACCCATCACCGACGCCCGGAGGTTTGCAGGAGGTTTGAAACATGCGTGTAAAAGGTGGTCCGCAAGGACATCTGCGCCATAAGAAAGTTTTAAAGATTACCAAGGGCCAACGCGGCTCCCGTCACTTTCTCTTTAAGCGTGCCAGCGAGGCTATGCTCAAGAGCATGTGGTATGCGACCCGCGATCGGCGCGTCCGCAAGCGAGATCTACGCAAGTTGTGGATTGCCCGTATCAATGCTGCTGCACGCTTGAACGGCATAAGCTACAGCCGCCTGGTATCTGCAATGAAAAAGGCCGATATTACAATCAACCGTAAGATGTTGGCTGACCTGGCTGTGCGCGATCCGCAGGCATTTGCTGCGGTTGTGGCTCAGGCCGTAAAATAACGAACTAAATTGTGTTAATACAAAAGGACGGCTCTGCGCCGTCCTTTTTGATTCGGGTGCCTGCTGGTCAGGCGACTTCTTTGGGGGTGGCTGGGTTCTTTTTCTCGGCAATGAAGGCGGCTTCGAGGGCCTGGTAGATGGAGCGGACTTCGATGATTTGGATGTTTTCGGGCCAGGGTTCGGCTTTGCGCAGGCGCTTGGGGACGATGGCGACTTTGAAGCCGAGTTTTTGAGCTTCGCGGAGCCGGACGGGCATTTGTCCGGGCAGGCGCAGTTCGCCGGCGAGGCCAATTTCTCCGATCAGGACGGCGTCGGCGCGCACGGAGAGGTCTTTCATGGATGATGCGATGGCGGCGGCGACGGCCAGGTCGGCAGCAGGTTCGTCGATTTTCATGCCGCCGACTACGTTGACAAAGATGTCTTGTTCGCCGAGTTTGATGCCTACGCGGCGGGTGAGCACGGCGGCGAGCATGAGCAGGCGGTTGTAGTCGACGCCGTTGGGGGTGCGACGGGCGTTTCCGAATTGAGCAGGGGAGGTGAGGCCCTGGACTTCGACGAGCAGCGGGCGGGTGCCTTCCATGGTGACGGCGATGGCTGAGCCGGGGGCGTTGATCATGCGTTCGGCGAGGAAGGCTTCGGATGGGTTGGTGACCTCGACCAGCCCGCGTTCGCGCATTTCAAAGACGCCGACTTCGGCGGTTGCGCCAAAACGGTTTTTGACGGAACGGAGCAGGCGGTAGGCCTGGAAGCGATCGCCTTCCAGGTAGAGGACGGTATCGACGATGTGTTCGAGTACACGCGGCCCGGCGATGACGCCTTCCTTGGTGACGTGCCCGATGACGAAGACTGAGACGCCGCTGGATTTTGCCAGTTCGCGCAGTTGGGATGAGCATTCGCGGACCTGGGTGACTGATCCGGCGGATGAATCCAGTTCGGGTAGGTAGATGGTTTGGATTGAATCGACGATCAGAAGAACCGGGCGGACTTCGCGGTTGTGGTCAAAAATGGTGGAGAGATTGGTTTCGGTGACGAGGTAGAGGTTTTCGGGGAGTTTGGCGCCAGCGTCGAGCAGGCGGTCGGCGCGCATCTTGATCTGGCGTTCGGATTCTTCGCCGGAGACGTACAGAACACGCTGTTTTTTGGCCATTTCCATGGCCATCTGGAGCATAAGGGTGGATTTGCCAATGCCGGGATCGCCGCCGACGAGCACGATTGAGCCAGGGACGATGCCGCCACCCAGCACACGTGAAAATTCGCTGATTGGGACGGGCATGCGTGGTTCTGGGTCGGTGGCGACATCGCCGATCTTGCGGGGGGCGGTGCGCCCGGTCAGCCCACGCGAGGCGTTGGGGGATTTGGATGGGGCTTCTTCCTGGACAAGCTCTTCGACCATGCTGCTGAAGGAGCCGCATTGTGGGCATTTGCCCATGTAAGAGGCGGATACGCGCCCGCATTGCTGGCAGACATATCGGGAATAGGATTTTGGCATATTCGGGTTCCTGTGGTTTTCAAGCGGGTGCAGGGCTGTTTTTGATCCAGTCAGAGGCGGATAAAATCTGGTCAGCAGGTGCCCATCATAACAAGTGTAAGGGGTTTTTTCGGTAAAAGTAGGATGGGTATATGCAAACCGAAGGACCCGAGAGTGGCTGCCATAGTATAACAGAATTTATGTTCTGAGTTTGGCCTGTGTTACCGGATGGGTGGGCTATTTTGAACGGGGGAAGGTTCCATCATGAGAAGAAAGGAATTTGTGTGGAGCAAAGCAGCGACTTTTGTTTTTGTGTGGGCAAGGGTTGGGTTGTTTAATGGCTGGGTTAGGTTTCCGGGCTGCCGGGAGTTTGGACTTGATCAAAATTGTCCGAATTGTGGGGTAAGCATGGGGTTGGCGTAGGGCAGGCGTCAAGCAGTGGATGTGGGTTGGGGGTATTATAGATTGGTAAGCGTTTCTCTTCTCCTCCTTTGAAAAGAGAGCCGGGGTCGGCGTCCCCGGCTCTCTTGATTCTTGGGAATGGCTGATTTGGAGCTTTTGGGCTGGATGATGGAGTTTTAGGCCTGTTTGGGTCTGGCGGCTGTTTTTTGGGCTTTTTCTGGGATATTATGGGGTAAGCATGGGGTTGGCGTAGGGCAGGCGTCAAGCAGTGAATTCGGAATGGGGGTATAGTAAACCTACAAGCATTTCTCTTCTCCTCCTTACGAAAAGAGAGCCGGGGTCGGGGCACCCCGGCTCTCTCGATTCTCGGGGGAGTTTTTTTGTTGAATATGGATGTGTTCTGCAGGTGGGTGTGAATGATTGACCTGGTGGTTGACTTGACATGCGGCTTGGCTGCATTCATAATTCAGGATGAATTAACAGATTATCTTATTTACTTTGAAGCTAACGCAGGAGCGTGATATGGCAGAGAAAAAATTTAATTGGGGTCTTTTGGGTCCTGGACTGATTGCCCAACAGTTTGCAGATGATTTGAAGGTGGTGGAGGGCGCAGCGCTTTATGCGGTGGCGAGCAGTAGTATCGAGCGGGCGAGGGCGTTTGCGCTGCAGAATGGTGGCGAAAAGTCCTATGATTCTTATGAGGCTCTGGTCAATGATCCGCAGGTGGATGGTGTTTATATTGCCACGCCGCACCGGTTCCATTTTGAGAACACCATGTTATGCCTGAAGGCTGGCAAGCCGGTGCTGTGCGAGAAACCATTGACGGTGAATGCCGCTGAGGCCAAGATCTTGATTGAAACCGCCCAGGCTGAGAAGGTCTTTTTGATGGAGGCGCTCTGGACGCGTTTTCTGCCAATTTTTGGACAGATCCGGGAATGGCTGGATGAGCGGGCGATTGGTGATGTGCATTTGTTGTCATCCACTTTTGGGTTTAGTATTCCCAAAGGCAAGGAACAGCGCTGGTTGAACCCGGAGCTGGCTGGCGGGACTTTGCTGGATATGGGTGTTTACCCTATCGCGACTTCCCAATGGGTGTTGGGGCAGATGCCGGAATCTTTTGGGGCCAGGGCGATTGTGGGTGAGACCGGAGTGGATGAGCTGACTTCGGTGGTGCTCAAGTATCCGAATGAGATTATTTCGCAGTTCAGCACTAATTTTTTGAGTAATAATGTCAACGAATTCTTTATCTATGGCACCAAGGGTACGATTTGTATCCATGCCAATTATTGGGGCGCCAGTAAGGCGACCTTATCTGTGGACGGGCGGGATTTAACGGTTTCAAAGCCGCCGCGAGGCGGAGGTTTTGAATACCAGACCGAGGAGACTATGCGTTGTGTTCGGGCTGGTCTGTTGGAGAGCCCGGGGATGACGCACGCCCAGACGCTGGCGAATATGGATTTGATGGATCAGATCAGGGCAGTGATTGGGGTGAAGTATCCTTTTGAGAAGTAAGTGGCTGGCGAGTTGGTAAATAATGTCAATCGTGTTTACCAAAATCGGGGCAAGCCTACAAGCTGGCTTGACGCTGATTGGTTATTTGGGTAAATGGCTGGGTTGAGTGCAGGGTTAACGATCTTCAGGTAGTTTATTTGCGCAAACAGGGCAAATAAACTACCTGAAATGAAACCTGGTGTGATTTGTGTAAGCGGGAATTCGATTTCAGTTCAGACAGATTTTAGAGCCAGATTTTTAGCAGCCAGAAGGCGCTCATGCCGATGATGATGGTCAGGATGACGTTTTTTGTGCGATAGGCGACCAGGGTGGCGATCAGACCGGCCAGCAGGCGCGGATTGGTGATGGAGATTGCCAGCTGGTTGTTGGAGTAGGCCAGTTCGGGGGCGATGATGGCGCTGAGCACTGCGATGGGCACGAAGCGCAAGGCACGCTGAAAGTTGCGGGGTAAATTGATGCGTTCCAGGAGGGCGATGAAGCTGAGGCGGGTGGCAAAGGTCAGCAGGCCCAGAATGATCATGATGATCCAGATATTCATTTCTTTTCACTCCACATACCGGCGGCGATGGCGACAAAGGCCGAGGCGAGCAGGCCCAATTTGAAGGGCAGGCCGAAGAAAAGCAGGGCTGCCAGGCTGGCGACACCTGCGGTGATGATGCCGGGGCGGTCTTTTAGGCTGGGGATGACCAGTGCGATGAAGGTGAGCGGCAGGGCAAAATCGAGGCCCCAGGCGGCTGGAATTTGGGCACCCAGGAAGATGCCGACGCCTGTGCTGATTTGCCAGGAGGACCAGAGCGCCAGTCCTGCGCCGAGCAGGTGCCAGTGTTTGTGGGTCAGCTCGCCTTCGCGTTGATAGTGAATGATGCTGACCGCGTAGGCTTCATCGGTCAGCAGGTAGGCCAGGGCGGCTTTCCAGGCGAGCGGCAGGTGCTTGGTGTAGGGCGCGAGGGATGCGCTGTAGAGGGCATGGCGCAGGTTGATGACGAACCCGGTCAGGATGACTACCAGGCCAGGTGTGGCGGTGCTGATCAGCTTGGCGGTCATGAATTGGGCAGAACCGGCAAAGACGACGGATGACATGGCCTGTGCGTCAAAGGGGCTCAGTCCGGCGCTGAGTGCCAATATGCCGTAGATCATTCCGAATGGAATGACCCCCAACAAGATGGGCAGTTCTTCGCGCACGCCGAGCCAGAATTCTTGGGAGGGGCTGGTGGGAGTGTTCATAAATTTTGCCAATTATAGTCACCAAGATAGTTTTTTCGATCACTTTTAAGGTTTTCTTCAGTGGTTATCTACGCTGGGCAAGTAGAAGCTCATGCGCCAGAGATGTTTTGGCGTGCACGACTTGCCGTGCGCACAAACCTGTATCTAATCGGTTTTCTTTGGGGTTGTAATGTAAAATAAGTCATTCTTTGCAATGGAGATAGCATGAATCCCTTTTTGGCCATGGTTTTAACGTTTGTTGCGGCGCTTGGCTGGCTGCGGTTGATGGATTTCTTTGCCCACCAGGGCTGGATTGAAAGCCGTTTGAGTCGCAAGATTATTCATATTGGAACAGGGCCGATCTTTGTATTGTGCTGGTTGCTATTTCCAGATATCTGGTATGCACGCTGGTTGGCGGCGCTTGTGCCGTTTGCGATCACAATCCAGTTTATTTTGATTGGGCTGGGGGTGATCAAGGATGAAGCCTCGGTCAAGGCCATGTCGCGCAGCGGCGATCCAAAGGAGATTCTGCGCGGTCCGTTATATTATGGGATTATGTTCGTGGTGGTGACCGTGGTTTTTTGGAAGGATTCCCCGATTGGGATGACTGCGTTGATGATGCTGTGTGGTGGTGATGGGATTGCGGATTTGATTGGGCGCAGGTTTAGGTCTCCCAAGCTGTTCCACAGCCCGCAGAAGTCTGTCGCTGGTTCGTTGGGGGTGTTTTTTGGGGGCTGGGTGTTGTCGATGTTTATCCTGGGGATTTACAGCCTGGCGGGTTTCTTTCCGGGGGCTTTCAGTCATTTCTTGATGCCGGTTACGCTGATTGCGTTGGTGGCGACATTGATCGAATCGCTGCCCCAGAAGGATATTGATAATGTTACCGTGACACTTGCGGCGGCTGCGCTAGGGTATTTTTTGTTCTAATAGATCGGATTGGCTGACTGGTAAAACGTTAATGCGCCCCGGAGTGGTGTTGATCTCCGGGGCGCATTTTTATTGGTATTGGGTGATGCCTAATGGGGGTGAGTAAATGGACGATTTCAGTCTGGGCCCTGGGTGTTTGGGTTGCAAGCTGGTTTTAGCTTTCTTGCGGTTCCTGATCCAGTAGCATGACTTTATAGGCTTCGGCGTAATTCAGCCCCTTTTCTTTGCCTTCGCCTGCGGCCCATTCGCGGATCATTTTATCTGGGTCCCAATCGCCGAGTTGGCTGGCGTGTTTTTTGAGAGCTGCGATTTTGAGATCGATGCTTTCGCTGATGTCGACCCAGGTGTCGGGTTTTTCGGGGCCGTGCAGGTAGAGTCTTTTGACATTGTGCGGTTCCAAACCTTCAGCCAGCAGATCTGCAAATACCAGGCGGGACCCAGCCGATGGGAAGACGGCATAGGTGGCAAGCTGGGCGGCTGCGCGATGATCGGGATGGTTGATGTAGCCATTGCCGTAGAAAACGGCCTGCGGATCGCCAGTTACGACCACGTCGGGTTTATGCGTGCGGATGATGCGGGTTAATTCTTTACGGAGTGAGATGGTTGGTTCGAGTTCGCCATCGGGTAGATGCAAATAGATGGTTTGCTTAACACCAATCAGCTGGTTGGCGGCGCTTTGTTCTGTCTCGCGGATGCGAGCCAGGGTTGGTTTGTAGCTGGCATCGTGTGCCGGGTCGTTTGAACCACCGTCGCCGCTGGTCAGGATGACAGAAATGATCTCACAGCCTGCCTGAGCCCATTTGGAGAGGGTGCCGGCAACGCTGAACTCCTGGTCATCGGGGTGGGCGTGGATACTCATGGCTCGTTCGGGGATGTATTCTTTGTCTTCAGGCATGGTTTCGCTCCAGTTGGATTGTTTTGAATGATTCTAAGCGCAATAAAAAAAACAGGTTGATGTTGATGGGTAAGGCTATAGCCTTCGGGGTTCCAGGGTGTGCTTTTGATTGTGTGGAACACCGCAATTTCTGCTCGCGGGCATTATATCAAAAGAGGCCTCAGCCCGCTGAAGTTGGGGTGAGGCCTGTGCTAATTTGTGTTGACTACTTTGCTGCGGTACGGGTCATTCCATCAAAGATCACGGCTGCAACCAGCACTGCAGCATTGGCGATGGTTTGGTAGGAAATATCGGTGCCGAGCTGGTTCAACCTGCTGTTGTATTACCTCACGGCGTGCCATTTTGGGCTTGCCCCGATAACCCCTGCCCTCTTCCCGAAAACGGGAAGGGGGTGAAAGAGCTTTTTTGTGGAGTTTTGCGCCAAAACAGGCGCAAAACCCACTGGCGGGGCAAACCAGCGATTATTAATCGCCCGAGCAGCAGAACCAGGATGGTTCAGTGCCAAAACGAAGAGCTTGTGAGTAAATACCTGCTGCTCAAGGACATCATCACCAAGGCGCCGATGATGGAGCCGGTTACCTTGCCAAGAACACTCGCGGAGTGGAAAGATTGGGGGCTGGGAAAACCTGGCTTTCAAAATTACGATGAAACGAACTGCCCGGTTCACGCCGAAGCGGTTTTCAAAGCAAGAGCCTGCAAAAACATTTTATTCGCAGGAAATTACCACGAAGTTTACGTTGTGGATGGTGGCTGGTCCATCGGCGGCGGTAAAGACAAAAGTCTTGTTGTTAATGAATCCGGCATACATGTCTTGCGGGATGGATATGGTGGCGGGCGTATCTGCTGTGATCATTTGCCACGATCCTGGCTGGCTGCCAGGATTCCAGTTTTCCGGGTTGCCTCCAAAAAGGCTGGCAGCTTGCTGCGAATACCTGGGGCAGTGGGCTGGTTTGGGACCGGTCCTTTCGACATAGGGGGCAGGTGCTTTTAGAAACCCGGGTTTTAGGGGTTCTGGCAGGTTATTTAAGATTTGCAGTGGGGTGTTTGGCTGGTTGGCAGTTGCAGAGCGGGTGCGCCCCTGGTCCAGCTGGGTGTTGATCTGGTTGTTGAAATACATCCAGCTGGATGCAAACAAGGTCAGAATTAGTACGATTGTGACCCCGCTGGTGATCCATAATTTTAGATTTTGCTGTTTCGATTCCTGTTTGGCTATTGTTTTTAACTTTTGCGAGGCGGTTTCAGCCTGTTCCTGGGTGGCACCGGCCTGGATCATCATTAATTCGATCATTTTGGGTGTGTTGCCCAGGCGATAAAGTGCCAGCATGCGTTTCCAGACTTCTTCATCGCTAAGCGCCATCGCGGCTGTGCTGCGGGCTTTTTGCTGCATGATGGAAGAGCGGTTTTCCAAAAGCTTTCGTAAGACAGATGGCTTGACCCAATTGTGTTTCAGTTCATCTTCAATGAACATTAACTGCTCAGGGATGTTTTTTATACGGATGATCCCTGTGCTTTGCTCAACTTCAAAAGACAGTTCGCAGTGGGAGCATAGAAAATAATCTGGTCCATTTTGTAGATGGATCACTTTCAGGGTGAGTGTGGTGCACAATGGACATTGAGCTTTGGTCGCCCAGTCATCGCGGAGTTCCTGCCGGGGCTGAAGGTCTGTGCGTTTTCTGTTGTCATCAACAACCATGTCTGCTCCTGGTGATGTTGATATTGTACCCAGATTTGGGAATTATGGCTGTTATGCTTGGGATGGGTTCGATACGAACAAGTATTTCTGATCCTGTTGGGCTATTAAGAGAAAGTTCAGGCTACAGGTGGCAATTTGATGTGCGTACTAACCTCAAGCGCGAATCGGATAAATTCCAGCGTTTGAGTAATATCTTGTGGTTCGGATGCCAGGCCAGGAGTGTGCCGGCCGGTCCAGGTCCGGTCAATTAATGCGTGCCATTTAGGGCCCAGTGTTTGCTTTGCCCAGTGGGCTGCAGCGGGTTTTGAAACAACATCTCCAAACTGGAGTGTGTAGAGTATGCGACAAATGGAAAACACCGTATAGGATTGATAGCCACGGTGCACAATTTCATCTGGATGATTGAGAATGTACGCAGCCCAGTCGTGCAATTTTGGGAACATTGCCCGTTGAAGGTCAGCGGGTGAGAGCGGGTCAATAAGTGTTTCTGGGGCCGGGCCGATTAAGATTATTCCACGTTCGCGCAAGATGTAACGGTGGATTATCCAGGTTTCGTCGTGAAAAACAAGCTTGAGACGTTCGCCACTTCCGCGCTCAATATTTGGGTGAAGGGCATGCTGCGGATCATGACGGCGGATGGCAGATTGCGAAATGTAAGAGCCTTCCAAATTTATGGCCCAGTAGGAATCAATCTGATTGATCCGGCCGTGCATTATTTGCAAGGCCAGATAGTCAGCTTCAGAAACGTCCTGATCTGTGACAACGACAAAGTCAATATCGCTGTCCTGGTCAAACCCAGTGCTGGCTAGTGAGCCTTCCAGATACATGCCAAGCAGGTGTTTACCCAGTATTTGCTGGACTTCATGGAGTAATTCGTGAAGAATGGCATTTACTTGTGGGTATGGTGTCGGGTTGTTATTTTCGGTGAACGGCAGGACCATTGAATAATTCCGTGTAACGAGCAAGCGCAGGCAGACGGGTGCAGCCAGGTTCCTGGCAGAATTGATTACAGAGCTTGAACGCCTGAGATAACGAGCCCGTCGTCGCGTAGCTGCGATATTTTTTCAGGGTTGTTGGTCATCAACGTGATCGATTGAACTTTTAAATCGCGAAGAATTTCGGCGGCACGGATGTAGCTGCGCGCATCGGCTGAATAGCCAAGCTGTATGTATGCTTCGGCTTGCGATGAGCCGGCTTCTTTCAGCTTACGGCTTTGCAGGAGGGCCAGGTGGCCATTGTTTTTGCCTTCCTGGTCCAGCCAGATGATCACGCCACTGCCTGCTTCCTGGATGAGCCGCTGGGCTGCTTCCATTTGCTCACGACAATCGCATTGAATGCTGTTAAATATATGGGCGGAGATACAGTGGGAATGTACCCGGCAGAGTATATTTTCCTGGTCGGCAACGGTGCCCATGACAATCGCAATAATTTCTTTTTGCCCATCGTAATAAAGAATCTGGTTGAATGTGCCAAAACGGGTCTTCAGGGGGCCTTCGGCCAAGCGGATGATCATGGTATTTGTCCTTTTATGAATAAATAAGCATTTGCAAGGTAACTTAACTGTGGGGTAATACCCTGCAATAGCTGTCGTTGAGTGAAATCTGACCCGGTTTGCTCGTTATTCGCTGATGATGAAAAATTATGCGAACAGAGCGGATCGGTTTGCTGAGTTTAACATAATCGCTGCATCAATGCGAATCGCTGGGTGCGGACTGGATGCAAGTTGGATCAGCGGGGTTGGCGTTGTTTCTGTTTTGAAAAGTCCCCAAATCCTGCTTGGATTTGGGGACTCGGCAGTGAAAAGCAGATTGGATTTAGCGTACCAGGTTGCGCAGGACGGTATGCAGGATGCCGCCATTGCGGAAGTAATTTACTTCCACAGAAGTGTTCAAAAGGGCTTTGGCCTTGAATTCAACCACTTGCCCATCCGTCTTTGTGGCTTTGACCGTGACCAGGCTCTGCGGGGCCATCGTGTCGCTCAGGCCTTCAATATCAAAGGTTTCAGTACCGTTCAGCCCAAGCGATTCGACGTTCTGGCCTTCCATAAAACGGAGCGGCAGCACACCCATGCCAACCAGGTTTGACCGGTGAATGCGTTCAAATGATTCGGCGATGACGGCCTTGACACCCTGCAGCATGGGGCCTTTGGCTGCCCAGTCGCGGCTGGAGCCGGTGCCATACTCTTTGCCCGCCAGCACAATCGTTGGGATGCCGGTTTCTTTATAATGCATCGCGGCATCGAAGATGGACATTTCCTGTCCGGATTCGCCCATGTTAAAGTACAAGGTCAGGTTGCCTTCTTTTGGAGCAACCAGATTATTTTTCAGACGGATATTTGCAAAGGTGCCGCGTGCCATTACCAGGTCATTACCACGCCGCGCGCCGTACTGGTTGAAGTCCTTGGGCTGTACACCGCGTTCCTGCAGGAATAAGCCCGCGGGACTATCGGCGGCGATATTGCCAGCAGGAGAGATGTGATCGGTGGTGATTGAATCGCCGAAAATGCCCAGGACGCGAGCCTGTCGGATATTGGCGAGGGCCGGAACATCCAGGGTCAGGCTCTGGAAGTAGGGTGGGTGATGGATGTAAGTCGATTCATCGTTCCATTGGAATAACTCACCACCTGAAACGCTGATTTCTTTCCACATTTCGGAGCCTTCAAACACGCTGGCGTATTTATCTGTAAACATTTCGGTACGCACGTGTGCGGTGATGGCCTCGGCGATCTCGGCGCTGGTTGGCCAGATATCCTTGAGGTAAACAGGGCCCTGGTTGCCTTCACCGATGGGCTCGTTGTTCAGATCGATATCGACCGTGCCAGCCAGGGCGTAAGCCACCACCAGGGGCGGCGAAGCCAGGAAGTTGGCTTTGACAAGCGGGTGCACACGTCCTTCGAAGTTGCGGTTACCTGAGATTACTGCCGCTGCGACCAGGTCGGCACCGGTGACAGCTTTGGCGACCTCGCCCGGAAGTGGTCCACTATTGCCGATGCAGGTGGTGCAGCCATAGCCGACTATGTTGAAGCCCAGTTGTGCCAGCGGTTCGATCAGGCCGGCAGATTTCAGGTATTCGTTGACGACGCGCGAACCGGGTGCCAGGCTGGTTTTGACATAGGGCTTGACCTTCAGCCCCTTTTCGATGGCTTTCTTCGCCAGCAGCCCCGCACCGATCAGGACGGACGGGTTGCTGGTGTTGGTGCAGGAAGTGATCGCCGCAATGACCACGGCGCCGTTTTTCATCCTGGTGCCATCTGGCCCAAATGCAGCTTCGCGATTGAGAGCCAGCTCAGAAAGCTCGAAGCCACGTTCCTTGATGGGAGCGGTGAGGGCTTTCTGGAAGTTTGATTTCATGTCTGCCAGGGCCACGCGGTCTTGAGGGCGCTTGGGGCCGGCCAGCGAAGGCACAACCGAATCCAGTTCAAGTTCCAGGGTAGCGGTGAATTCCGGGTCGGGAGTATTTTCGTCCCGGAAGAGTCCCTGTGCGCGGCAGTAGGCTTCGGTTCGTTCGATGACTGCGGCGGAGCGTCCGGTCAGTTTCATATAGCGCAGAGTTTCGGCATCCACCGGGAAGAAGCCCATAGTTGCACCGTATTCTGGGGCCATGTTTGCAATGGTGGCGCGGTCGGTGAGGGACATGGAAGCCAGACCGGGGCCATAAAATTCGACGAATTTATCCACCACACCTTTTTTGCGCAGCATCTGGGTGACGGTCAGTACCAGGTCGGTGGCGGTGATGCCATCTTTTAGTTTGCCGAACAGTTTGAAACCGATCACATCTGGCAGGAGCATATCCATGGGCTGTCCGAGCATGACGGCTTCGGCTTCGATGCCACCCACGCCCCAGCCTACCACGCCCAGGCCATTGATCATGGTGGTGTGCGAGTCGGTACCGACCAATGTGTCGGGGAAGGCGTAGGTCTCACCATTTTCGGTGCGGGTGAAGACTACTTCGGAGAGATATTCGAGGTTGACCTGGTGAATGATACCGGTCATGGGTGGTACAACCCTGAAATTCTTAAAGGCTCTCTGGCCCCACTTCAGGAATTGATAGCGCTCGTGGTTGCGTTCGAATTCGATTTCGGTATTGCGATTGATGGCATCATCGGTTGCGAAGAAATCTACCTGTATGGAGTGGTCAATGACCAGATCGACGGGCACAAGCGGGTTGATCTTTTTTGGGTCGCCACCCAGGCGGGCAACGGCAGCACGCATGGCAGCCAGGTCAACCACGGCTGGGACGCCAGTAAAATCTTGCATGACAACGCGGGCCGGCAGGAATGGTATCCCCGGTCGCTCTCCCTGGGGTTTCCAGGCTGCGATGTTGCGCACATCTGCCTGTGTGATCTCGTTATCATTGCATTGGCGCAGTGCTGCTTCGAGTACGACACGTACTGAAAAGGGCAATTTGGCTAAATTAACCAGACCCGCCTTCTCCAGCGCGTCCAGGCGGAAGATGACATAGTCGCCGTGGCCAGTTTTTAATGTTGCACGAGCATTAAAGAAATTGTTTTGCATACCAGCTCCTTTGGCTGTCGGTCAATCAGAAACACCTTTGCGTGTTTTGTGACCGTGTAGTGGATGAAATCACAACACTCCCACAAAAGACCCAAAGGTGCGCCTTTGTTGTCCTTTGTTACTCATAACGGAAATTAGGTAGCTACTCACCTGGTTGTTTTCCGATGTCAGGAAAACCAGCCCGTGATGGAACAACCGCTGTGTGAGAAGAATAAAAGGTGGTATTTACTCACGAGCTGGTGTTCATTGTTCAGTCGATATCCTTAATCAACAGAAAAAGGTTTTTGTGGTTATTCGGCGAGGAAATCTTCCCGCCAAATAACCACAAACGGGGCATTCCATGGATCTAACGACTTTTTTCAGGATTAGTGCCATCCTGATTTTGCGGTAAAAGCAAGTGAAAATCGGATGTTTATCCACACAAAACGATATCAACTGTTTTTGGGATAATATTTCAACCCGGAGATGCTGCCGCAGGTAGATACGGAATTATATTACTTGCTGAGTTCTTGTGTGAGGGTTTCGACCAAAGCCATCTTTTCATCATCAGGCAAAAATGAGGCCCGGGCGCTGGCAAGGATCCGTTCCTTGAGAATTTCTTTTGAAATATTCAGGTTTTCCAACGCCACCCGGTATTCATTCCCGAGTGTGATCTGCGAGATGGATGGATCGTCAGTATTGAGTGTAACATTCAGTTTGGCGGCGATCATGCGGGTGGCGGGATGTTGTGTCAATACCTTTACCACACCGGTCTGGTAATTGCTTGTCAGGCAGACCTCAAAAGGAATATTCTGTTCGCGGGCCAGATCGGTTGTAAACTGGTCTTCCAGGACGCGAACGCCATGCCCGATACGATCAGTTGAAAACTTTTCAATTGCTTCACGCACATTTTCTGGTCCGCCCCATTCACCGGCGTGAATGGTAACCTTCAACCCGGACTGCCGGGCTTCGTTGAACAGGCCCAGGAACGGCAAGGCCGGATTTTGCGCTTCATTGCCTGCCAGGTCCAGGGCGACAATGCCCTTGGCACGCCGGTCGATGGAGAGCCAAACCACCTGTTCGGCCAGTTCAAGGGATTCGTGGCGGTTGACGGATGCGATCAGTCTGACGGTAATGCCGTGCTTTTTTGCGCCGTTTTCGGCGCTTTCGCAAACCCAATCAATCACATCATGGAGCGGAAATCGTTCTGCCCGGCTGAGTGCAACAGGTGTAAAGCGCAGCTCAAGGTATTTAACATTGTCGTTCGCGGCGTCTTCAATCGCTTCGTGGGTAATGCGTTCGATCACATCTGGTGAGCGGTAAAACATCCGCAGGGTATTAAATTTTTTAAGAAAATTTTCAAAGGTCAGGTTGTCTTCATCCTGGACCTGTACAAGCCTGCTGAGACTGACTGTGCCGGCTGGCAGGGTGATATCGTGTTTGCGTGCCACTTCCAGCAAGGTTTGCAAACGCAAAGAACCTTCCAGGTGCCGGTGTAAATCCACCTTTGGGAGTCTGCTGATCTCATCGTCCTGAAGGGTAAACGTTATGGACACAAAACACCTGAACAGCTGTTATTGTAACGAATTGAGCCAAAGTTTGACTTTACTTTTTCTTGTGTCGTTTGCGGCCTGCCCTGTTGGCATCATCGATTTTGGATATGGTGACCACATTGCTGGGGGCGGTTTCGGTAACCGTCTCTAAGCTGCTGGTTTCGGCTGCGACCAGACGAGGCAAATACCGAAAGACTCGGTCGATCACGGCCGAGCGCACCTCGCCCAGTAGGGTCTGGAACATATCTGAGGCTTTGGTTTTATATTGTACCAGCGGGTCGCGCTGCCCGTAAGCCTCCAGGCCGATAGATACGCGCAATGCTTCCACGCGGGTCAGGTATTCCACCCATAGCTCGGTGATGACACTCAGTAGCACTGTGCGGTGGATTTCGGCTGTGCGGCGCTGGCCGAGCAAACTGGTAAGGGTGGTGCGCTGCTCGACGGTCAATGCCGATGTGGATGTGTCGGGCGACAGTTCCAGTTCGGTTACAGCCGGGCCAAAATCACTTAACTGGGCAGCGTTTTGTGAGAGATGGGCGTATTCGGCCTGCCCCCAACCTGATAGTAGTTTTGCGGTAGCATCTTCCAGATGGGTGAGGACATCGTCTTCCACGACTTCAGATTTACGATCTGCCAGGATTTGTGCCGCCAGATAAAAGTAACTGAAACGGGGGTATTCCTGGGTTTCCTGTTTGTGCGTTTTTGGATTAAACAGAGTTCGCCGCCCACGCGCCAGGCTGGAGAGAATCCCGACCAAGTCAGATTCGTCGATTTCGGTGATATTCATGCGGCTGAGGATAGTTTCCAGGTCGCGCGCGGTCTGGCTGTTATTTCCGGTCAGTCTTTCGCGGCGGGCGACCAGCATTTTTTGAGCGGCTTCCATCAGGCTCGCGGCGGCAGCATTCCAGTCCATGCGGGCGAGTTCATCTGCCTTGACGATCAGCTGATCGTTCAGGCGGTATTCAATACTGCCGAGCAGGCGCGTAATGGCGATGTTTGAGAGGGTAACATCCACCTGTTCTTTGATGGGGTCTTCAAGTTCTTCAGGGTCCGTGACCAGAAGTTTTAGCTGCTCACTGCTCAGGCGCAGCTCGATGTGCAAAATGGATTTCAGCTCATCTTGCAGTTCGGCCGCTTTTTTGCCCAGATTGGCTTCGTCATCCTTCAGGCCTTCAAAGAAGGTATCCAGCAAGTCAAAGCGTTCCTGGATCTGGGTTTCGAGGGCTTCAGCAGTGTTTGCAACCGCGGTTTCGATGGCTTTGAAGATATGTCCTTCTTCGGCATCTACAGCGCGTTGGATAACATCTAACAGGATCTCTGTGGGGCTGTTCTCGGCTTTGGAGAGTTCATCCAGCAGCAGGCGGAAGGTGAAGGATGGGAAGATTTTATTATCCCCATAGGCAAACGGTGGTTGGATCTGATCCAGCCAGGCCAACAGTTTCCAGGGGCCTTCTTGATCCTTCATGGCAGGTGGAACGCGAATGGCGATTTCGTCTTTAAGCAGGACGGCAATGTCTTCTGTCAGGTCTGCTTTGGTCATGGCGCGGTCGCGTTGGGTATATATGATGGTGCGCTGTTTGTTGAGCACATCATCATATTCCAGCAGGTGCTTGCGGACGTCAAAGTTGGAGCCTTCGACGCGATGCTGAGACTGTTCGATGAGCCCGGTGACCATGCGGTTTTCGAGAGGAAAGTCATCATCGAGGCGGAAACGCTGCATGATATTGTCGACTTGTTCACCGCCGAACAGGCGCATAAGGTCATCTTGCAGCGAAAGGTAAAAGCGCGATGAACCTGGGTCACCCTGACGGGCTGCACGACCGCGAAGCTGGTTGTCGATACGGCGGGCTTCGTGGCGTTCGGACCCGATCACATGCAAACCGCCTACGCGGCGCACGGTTTCCATATCTTCGAAATATTTTAGGAAATAATGAATTTCAGACTCGTAGATGCCAAACTCTGAGACGTCCATTTTGAGAATGGCCTGGCGTTGTTCCTCCAGGCGCATATTGTAGGGATCGTGACCGGCGCGCCTGAGCACCCGGCTGACGATGGCGATGATCTCATCTGCCAGTTCGCCGCCGAGCTTGATATCGACACCGCGACCGGCCATATTGGTGGCGATCGTTACCGCGCCAAACGCACCAGCGGCGGCAATGATCTGGCTTTCCTCGGTATGTTTGCGCGCATTCAAGACTTCGTGTGGTATGCCACCTTGAATGACGGTCTTGAGGCGGGCTTCATATTCTGGTTCGAGGCGCAGGACTTTCAATAGCCGGGTGAGATTGGACGGTTCTTCAGGATTGATCGAGATGTTGTAGGGCTTCGCAAAATTGCGTAAAAAGAGTGGTTCCAGCTGGTCGAGCGGTTTGTAAAGTGGTTCCAGTTCAGGAACAAGACGGCCATCTTCCTCTTTGCCGCTTTGTTCAAACCAGACGTGCCTGAGCAGTTGGACTTGCAGCAGACGGCGCACGGGTTCGGATTTGAGCCGCGCAGAGAGTCGTTCTGATGATTCGACCGAGGTTGTGCCGACCAGGATTGGGCGTCCCAGTACATGGTCGCGGACGATTTCTGTCACAATGGCGCGCAGCTTGGCTTCCACGGTGCGATAGACCACATCTGGATAGTCAGCACGCCGCCAAAAAACCGGAGTTTTGTTTTCATCCTCGCGAGGTGAGAAGTAGGCGATATCGTAACCATTTTCGTCCTTGGTCTTGATTTCGACCAGGGGTGAATTTCCTTGTGATGCATTAAATTCCAGGTTGGTCGGAATTGGAAGTACATCGAGCTTATAGATTTTATGGAATTCTTCAGCTTCTGTCAGAGCAGTACCGGTCATGCCTGCCAGTTTTTGATACATGCGGAAGTAATTTTGCAAGGTAATGGTGGCATAGGTGACATTTTCAGGCTCAATTTTGACACCTTCTTTGGCCTCAATGGCCTGGTGCAAGCCATCGCTCCAACGCCGCCCAGCCATCAGGCGTCCGGTAAACTCATCCACGATTACCACTTTGCCACCCTGGACCAGGTAATCCTTGTTTCGTCTGAATAAGTATTGAGCACGCAGAGCCTGTTCCAGGTGGCCGAGCAAGCGAGCTTGTTCAGGGGTAACATCTTCGGGGCGCTCGGGGTCACGCAGGGGTTGGCCAAGCAGCTGCTCGACGTGCACGGTACCAATTTCGGTCATTGAGATGGAGCGGTCCTTCTCATTGGCTTCGAAATCTTCAGGAATTAGTTGTTTTACGATCTGTGACATCTGGCTGTAATACTCAAGGTCGCCAGACGCCGGGCCCGAGATGATCAGAGGGGTACGCGCTTCGTCGATCAGGACGTTATCGACTTCATCGACGATGGCAAAGTAATGGCCGCGTTGGACTTTGTCGACGGGGTTATAGACCATGTTATCGCGCAAATAATCGAAGCCGAATTCGGCGTTTGTGCCATAGGTAATATCGGCTTCGTAGGCCAGGCGACGATCCACGAGGCGCAGTTTGTGCTTATCTTCCTGCGGGGAATCGCGCTCGGGGTCATAAACGAAGGCTTTTTTACCGTTCTCTGTGGCATTCGCTGATTGCAGAATACCGACCGTCAGACCGAGGATGTGATAAATGGGTCCCATCCAGCGCGCATCGCGCCGGGAAAGGTAATCGTTAACGGTAATCAGATGCGCACCTCGCCCGGTCAGGGCATTGAGGTATAGTGGCAGCGTGGCAACAAGGGTCTTGCCTTCACCAGTACGCATTTCTGCAATCTTCTTGAAGTGCAAGGCTGTGCCACCGATGAGTTGGACGTCATAATGGCGCAGTCCAAGTGTACGTTTTGAGGCTTCACGAACAGCGGCAAAGGCTTCAGGTAAGAGCTCGTCGAGCAGACCTTGTTCGACAGCTTGTCGCTCGCTAACATCCTCAATTCCTGCCAATTCGGCAGACAGCCGGGCGCGAAATTGATCTGTTTTGGCGCGCAGTTCTTCATCGCTAAGTTTTTCGTATTGCGCTTCAAAGTCATTGACTGGTAGAGCTAATCCGGTCAGGCGTTCAATTTCGCGCTTGTTGGGGTTTCCCCCGACTAATTTCATGATTTTCTGGAGCATGGTTTCCCTTTCAAAAAGGAAATTATAGCATAAGGGTTATTGTTGAATAATATGAGGGAGATAAGAAAATAGGCAATCGACTGTGTAACTTGTTTTTGACTATTCGGACCTATCCCCCGACTAGCTTCCCGGAACAGGTGGGGAGAGCAAAATAGCTGCCAAAATGACAGGTTTTGCTTCATTAAGGGAAAAAAGTTGGAGACAAAGAATGTTAGAGTGGCAAAATGCTTAACGCTGATGGCATGGCAAGTGTTGCGCTATTGTGAAAACAGCTTAATTGCCGGCGATATTACTATCCTATTTATCGAAAGGTGGATGGTAACCAATCGGGAGGATTTTCTAAATATTTTCAGATTTGTTTCCATTGTACGATGAAATTCCGCAGATCAGGTGCGAAATGTTATCGAAATAGCTGCCGCAAGAGATCAGGCTTGGCAAATTTTTTGGCCGGTTTCGTGATGTAGGCACATGAAGACCGAATATGCCTATGAATAAGAACCGGATTCAGTCTATAGGGTACTCCTGTGTGCGTGAAATGCGTAGTGATTAATGGGATTTTATATGAATTTCTTATACTTCCGAACTTGACAGTCTGATTAGAACTTGATACTATCTTACTTACCGACCGGTAAGTAAGTAAGATGCCATCAAGAAAAAGGAGAAAATAATCGATATGGATGATAAAACTCGTAACAGGATCCTGGTATTACTATTTCTAGGTGTATTAATGGGGGCGTTGGATATCGCAATCGTTGCGCCTGCGCTTCCATCCATCCAAAAATTCTTTGGAGTTGGTGCTCGCGTTCTGACGTGGACTTTCACCATTTATGTTCTTTTCAATCTGATTGGTACGCCATTAATGGCAAAACTATCGGATATGTTTGGCCGTCGTACAATTTACATATTGGATGTGACCCTGTTTGCGCTTGGGTCAATCATCGTGGCTCTTTCACCATCCAATTTGTTCGCGATGCTTTTAGTTGGGCGCGCGCTTCAAGGCTTCGGCGCAGGTGGGATTTTCCCGGTAGCCAGCGCAGTGATTGGCGATACTTTTCCGCCTGAGAAACGTGGCGGTGCTTTGGGCTTGATCGGAGCGGTCTTTGGATTGGCTTTCCTGGTTGGACCCATTTTGGGTGGCGTTATCTTGACTGTTACCGGCTGGGAATGGTTGTTCATTATCAACCTGCCTATTGCTCTGGTCGTTATCATTATGGCCTGGCGCCTGCTGCCAGCCACCCGGCCAGCCACGAACCGTCCATTCGACTGGGTTGGAATGCTGGTCCTGGGTGTCATGCTGGCTTGCCTGGCTTATGGTCTCAATCAAATCGACACAAAGAACTTTTTCACATCTCTGGTTTCACTCAATGTATGGCCGTTCCTGCTGACCGGGTTAGTTTTGCTGTTTGTCTTTCCGCGTGTAGAGAAGAATGCGGTTGATCCGATCCTGAATTTGCGCTTGTTTAAAAGCCGCCAGACGGTATTGGCCAGTATTTTATCGGCCGGAGCTGGCCTGGGAGAATCGGGTATGGTGTTTATCCCTGCGCTGGCTGTGGCGGCTTTGCCTACGATCATCAATGAGCATAATGCCAGTTATTTATTGATGCCTGTTGTGCTTGCCATGGCAGTTGGGTCGCCATTGGTGGGCCGGTTGATGGATAAATTCGGCTCTAAAGTAATGGTGTTTGCTGGCACGCTTTTATTGGCGATTGGAATGTTGATGTTGAGCAGCAGCTTGATATCCATGTTGTGGGGTTTCATTGCATCTGCGGCGGTGATCGGGTTGGGGTTGTCTTCCTTGTTGGGCGCACCGATGCGCTACATCATGCTTAATGAAGCCTCAGCCGCTGATCGTACATCTGCGCAAGGTCTGATCACCCTGTTCACGAGTGTCGGTCAATTAACCAGCAGTGCGCTGGTCGGCGCTGTGGCAGCCTCCATGGGTGGTGGTGTGAAAGGGTATGGTACTGCGTATATGGTAGTTGGCATTTTTGCAGTCATCATGGTTATCCTGACCCTGGGGTTGAAAAACCGGCAACAAGAACTGAGCACGGTGGCTACCAACGCCCAGCCAGTTCCGGCAAGTGACTGAACAATAATCAGAGCCTCTCTGGCTTTATTGAAAGATAAAGCCAGAGAGGCTAAAATAAATTCATGAAACCTTCCGAAATTGGTTTACGCGAAAATATTCTGGTTACAGCAAAAAGCCTGTTTATTCAACAGGGTTATCATGGGCTGGCAATGCGTCAGATTTCAGATGCTGTCGGAGTCTCCAAGGCTGCTTTGTATTATCACTTCAAGGATAAGGAAGAGCTTTTTGTCGCCATCCTGAATAGCAACCTGAATGAGATAGAAGCTGCCATCGATTCAATTCAATCCATGCAAATTTCTTGCAGGGAAAAGATCGTTCTGTTTGTGGAATATATATTAAAACAACCCACCGAACAGCGCGCCATCATTCGCCTGGCAAGCCAGGAAATGGCGCAGCTCAGTGTGGCATCACGCCAAAAATTTGATGTAAAGTATCACGAGCAGTTCATTGGAAAACTTCAAAATATCTTTCAGGTGGGGATTGCGAATGGGGAATTCCGTCCAATTGAGCCTGTTATCGCAACCTGGGCTTTGTTAGGAATAATGTATCCATATTTTTATCCGGCCCACTCTGGTGCCAGGCCTCTTCCCGCTGAAACCATTTCCCAGCTCATCGATATTTATATGCAGGGGGTGATGCAAGCCCACTGAGTATTGGAAGATCAGGCCATTCTTATGAACTGCCAGAGATTACTCCAGGCGGGATTTTCAATCAAGACGATGTGATCAGCAGCATGATTGTGTTGTATGATGTTGCTATCTTATTGTTAGGCTGGAGCAAAGGATGGTACGCCAGAAACAACTCGTCTTATTTTTATTTTGGTTTTGCCTGCTGTTTACACTCTCAGCCTGCGCAAGTTCGCCCAGGTTGGCGCTCGCACCAACCCCGACCGCAGCGATGCCTGCGGGTGTGTATGATGGTCAATGGCATGGCTCTGGGATTACAGCGGATGGTAAATCCATCCAACTGATTTTCAATGTGCAGGGGTCCCGTTTAAGTGCGATCAGCTATGATTTTATTGGGCGAGACGGTGTGCCCTGCACAAATATTACTTACAACTTACTGCCCCAATCAACCCGCCCACAAATTACAAACCAGCAACTTTCAGCAGCACCAGGTGATGATCTGCAGCTGAAGGCGCTGTTTGCATCGGCTGTTTCGGCATCAGGAAGTTTGGCGGTTAATTGGCAGGGGCGTCACAATTGCACAATTCAATTTGAGGTTGAGTGGAAGGCTGAGAGAACCACGCTGCCCGTGCCAGCGCCAGCCCAGGTAAAAGTTGACAAGTGGTTGTGTGGGAAGGTCAACTGTGGCGAGGTGCTGCTGCAGCTCCTGGTTTTTGGTCTTTCAAACGGGGCGGTCCTGGCCCTGAACGCCATCAGCGTGACGGTGGTTTATGGAGCAGTACGGACGCTAAACCTGGCGCACGGCGATGTTTTCTCGCTGACATCTGCGTTGGTCACATCCATCCTGATTGGTCTGAATGTCAAAGCCAGTTGGCCCGCGGGAATCCTGGCCGGAGTTTTGATCCTGACTCTCCTGGCAGCCGTCGGATTTGGGGTACTGCTGAATGTGGGTCTGGAGTGGGCAGCTTTTCGTCCCTTTCGCGGGCGTTCGCGGCTGGCACCGCTGATTGCTACATTGGGCATTTCTTTCATCTTATTTCAGCTGGCGATGATCTGGCGCACTCACCAGGGCAGTTGGATTGTGGGCGAGCACCGGAGTGTGCCGGGGCTGCCGGAAGTGCCCACAGATGGTATCCCTAACTTTCTGCCAGTTATTAACCTGGTGAAGAGCCTGGGTTTGCCGATCAATGTTATTCTGCGTTTCAATGACCTATCGATCATCTTGCTGGCTGTAGGCTGCGCGCTGGGGACGTACTTCGTTTTACGTTATACGGTCATGGGGCGCGCCATCCAGGCTTGTATGGAGAACCCGACCCTGGCGCAAATGATCGGTATTGATCTGAATGCCACCATTCGGCGCGCATTTGCGATTGGGGGCTTATTGGCTGGGGTGGCTGCCTTTGTTTTTGCGATTTATTATGGACGTCCTTTTGGACAGAATGGCGCGCAAAGTGGGTTGTTTGCTTTTACAGCTGCCATGCTTGGGGGCATAGGTAATCCGATTGGCGCTCTGGTCAGCGCTCTGCTGTTGGGGGTTTTTTCGGCTCTCAGTGATTACCTGGTCAGTGCAGAATGGACGCCAGTCTTGCTGCTGATTTTGTTGATTGGGTTGTTGTATTTTCGTCCCGAAGGGTTTTTTGGAGAGGGCCAAGCTGATGACAACTCGACGGTTGTGCTGCGGGATGCGCTGATCGCGGACGAGAAGCCCGGCTTGCGGAAGAATTATGGACTGGCCTGGATTCTGGCAGCCCTGGCGGTTTTTCCGCTATTTTCTGTGCTCTCGGGTCTTGGCTGGCAAATCCTGGCGCGGGGCATTGGTATTTTTGTTCTGCTGGCGCTTGGGTTAAATATTCTGCTGGGAGTGGCGGGTGTGCTTGATCTGGGCTATGCCGCTGCGTTTGGCGTTGGTGCTTACTGCGCGGCAATTTTGACTAATCCGTGGGGCTTGTTCAGCACTTTGCTAGCGCATCCGCCGGATTTTTTGTTGATATTTTTTCTCAGCGCGCTATTTGCCGGGTTGTTCGGTCTGCTCAAGGGTCTTTTGCTGTCTCGGTTGCGTAGTGATTATCTGGCCCTGGCGACGCTGGCGATGGGGCTGCTCGTACCTCGCCTGGTTGTCAACCTGAAATTTCTGACCGGTGGAGCAGCCGGGATTTCCGCATTGCCAGCTCCGCAAATATTTGGGGTCTCATTTGCCAACCCAACAGCTGGCTATTATCTGGTATTTAGCGTGTTGGCGGTTGTGGGGCTGGCCAGTCAGCGCCTCATCCATTCGCGCAGTGGACGCGCCTGGATGGGGTCCAGCGAGGATGAATTGGCTGCCAGCGCTCTGGGGGTGGACACTGCCGGTTACCGGTTGTTGGCATTGGTGATCAGTTCTGCGCTGGCAGGCGCTGCCGGGGCTTTGTACGCCAGTACTTTTGCGTATGTAGATCCGGATATCCTATCCTTTCATTGGACAGCCATGCTTCTGACGATGGTCATTCTGGGTGGAGCCGGCAGCGTTACGGGCGTGATGTTGAGTGCCATGTTGATCATTGGCTACGACAAGGTTTTTATTCCACGATTTTCTACATTTCTGGCCCTGTTCTGGCCAAAGAATTTTTTCATTGGGTCTGTGCCTGACCTGCGCGGGACCAGCTTTTTCAATTTTGGGATCATTCTTTATCTAACAGTCTTACTGCGCGCGCGAAACCGCAAGGGAAAACAAAAAAATGAGGATCTGTGATCGCGTCCTTGTTTGGATAAAACTGAATTTCGTATATTGAAAAGTTATGCCGGTAACACATGCTAAAATAGGGCGGTATTCCCGGATGCAGCTCAATCGCAGCCCGTGAACTGTAATGGAAAGAATCCTGGCGGAAAAAAAGGTTTCAATGGCAAAAAAAGTATTCATTTCGGCTGATCATGGCATGGCTCTTATTTATTTTCTGCAGAGCGACCTCATTGCAAGCCTGCTGGCGGCTGGCACAGAAGTCATCGTACTGACCGATGATGACATCAAGGAACGGATTTCAGCACAATTTTCGCGTCCTGGGCTGACGATTGAAGGCCTGCGTTTAAACCAGGCTAATAACTATTTTCAAAAGGTGGATAATCGCCGCCAATGGCTGCTGGCTTATCTGCGGCGTGTGGGTGGGTCGTGGCGAATTAATGGCGAGGCACAAATTAGCCACATCTGGGAAGTTTGGGCTGAAAACTCATGGAAGTTCCGCTTGGGGGTTTGGGTGCCGGCCGCGTTGGCGACCCTGGTGCTGCGTTCGAGCCGCGCCGCCCGAAAAGCCCTGGTGCGCGCACAAACTAAATTTACGCCGAACTTGTACGCAGATCTCTTTGAGAAATACAAACCAGATCTGGTAATCGCCTCGACCCCGGGCTGGCGGATCGATCGTTATCTGCTGCGTGAGGCTGCCCAGCGTGGAGTTGAGTGCATGACAGTCATCGTTGGTTGGGATAACCCGTCCAGCTATGCTGTGCCTGGTGCGCCGGTGGATTGGGCTACGTGCTGGTCGCAGGAACAGAAGGACGAGCTGGTCTACGGTTCTGATTGGGATCCGGAACGGGTAAATATTGGTGGGATCCCATCTTATGATGGGTATTTTCGCAAGAGCTGGCAACTGCCTCGTGATGATTATTTCCGTTTGCATGGGCTGGATCCGGCGCGGAAGTTGATCTCGTATGCCTGCAGTTTCGTGCATTTTGCGCCCAATTACCCGAACGTGGAAGCCCTGGCGCGACTGGTCTCTTCGGATGAATTATCTGAGCCGAGTCAACTTTTGGTGCGTTTGCACCCCAGTCATTTTCAAGATAAGCCCCGGATTTTTGCCGACGAGCGTGAAAAAATCCATGCTTTAGAGCAGAAATACCCGCATGTGCATGTTGTTCGCCCGGTGGCATTGGGCGGTTCGTTAGGCTATTACGGTGGCGAAGACATGGATGAGAAGTCATCCATGATGGCGTATTCGGATGTGTTTGTAACGGTCTATTCAACCATGGTGGTGGAAACAGCCGTGCACGATACGCCGATCGTGGCGGCAGTTTTGGATGTGCCCGGTGGCTGGAACGTGCCGGGCAAGTTCTCACTTTCACTTAAAGAAATCGGTAATTGGCCAACCCATAAGCGTTTTCGTGAGGCAGGCGCCGGGCGAGTGGCAGCTGATGAAGCCCAGCTGCGCGATGTATTGAATGCCTATTTGCTTGATCCGGGGTTGGACGCTGGCGAGCGCAAGGCCTTTATCGAAAAAGAGATTACTTATACGGATGCGTCTGCTGGTAAGAGGACAGCGGATTTTATTCTGAAAGTGTTGGAAAAATAAAGCTATTCAGCTCAAATCCAGAATTGGAATTGGGTCTGTTGGGCAGAAATCAGGACAATCACGGTAAAATTGGATAGCAGGGTGTAAGCTTTGATGGTTTATTTTGAGGCAAAGCGAGCACTGCAAATATTAAATGGCAAAGACTACCAGAAACCGGAAATGGTTAGCAAGATAAGTTCTCGCCACCATTATTAAGGTTTTCCCCTGCGGTTGTTAAGCCCGATAACCAGGATCTTCCCTGCGGCACCTGCCCCTGGCAGTGAGAGAAAGCTGTTTTTCTCGTGTCTGGCTTGCCGTGCGCCCAAAACGAGAGTGAAAACTCCGTTTGTGGGGAAAACTAACAACTACGTCAGACTGGAAAGATCTGCTGCCGGGTTCCTTATTTTCAACCGATAAAAATCTTTTCTGGACCGTAACAAGACTGAATTTTTGGAGACACACATGAATCAAGCGATTATTCGTTTTCCACGTGGTTTTTTATGGGGTACCGCCACTTCCGCACACCAGGTGGAAGGCAACAATACAAATAATAACTGGTGGGCATGGGAGCAGCAGGAAGGGCACATCCTGCAGGGGCACAAATCTGGGCTGGCCTGTGATTGGTGGGGCGGGCGCTGGAAGGAAGATCTTGACCGTGCCGCTGAGACCGGGCAAAATGCACACCGCTTCTCGATTGAGTGGAGTCGTATTCAACCTGGTCCCGATCAATGGGACGAATCTGCGCTTGAGCGCTACCGGGGCATTCTGCGGGGAATGCTGGAGCGTGGACTGATGCCGATGGTCACTTTGCATCATTTTAGCAATCCAATCTGGCTTGAAGAGCAAGGCGGTTGGGAGAATGATGACACACCGGCTAAGTTTTCCGTGTTTGTTCGCAAAGCGGTTGAAGCGCTGAAGGAGTATGTGTCGTATTGGGTGACAATTAACGAGCCTAACGTGTATGCTTACGCTGCTTATAGTGAAGGTCAGTTTCCACCCGGCAAGAAGGATATAAATGCCGCCTTTCATGTTATGGTAAACCTGGTACGCGGGCATGCCATGGCTTACAAGGTCATTCATGGGCTGCAACCCGAGGCGCGGGTTGGCTTATCGATGAACTACCGTTCGTTGTTTCCGGCGACAAACTCACCCCTGGATAAATTCGTTGCCAAAACTCAATCCGCCATTTTCAACGATCTGTTTCCATCAGCAGCGAAAGATGGCAGGGTGCGGCTGCCTTTCCGGACAGTTAATATTCCTGAAGCAGCCCGGACCCAGGATTTCTTGGGCGTAAATTATTATTCTCGTGACCAGGTTTCCTTCGACATCACGCGCGGCGCGGCTCTTTTTGGGAATATGCGCTACCCCAAGGATGCTGATTTGAGTTCGACCGGTTTCATTGCAAATGAGCCGGATGGATTTCATGAAGCGCTCAAATGGGGCTTGCAGTTTAATGTGCCGATGATCGTTACCGAAAATGGCGTGGAAGACCACGAAGATAAAATGCGCCCACGTTATATTGCACAGCACATCCAGCAGATGTGGCGGGCAGTTAATTATAATTGGCCGGTTAAAGGCTACTTTCACTGGTCTTTGGTAGATAATTTTGAGTGGGAACGAGGTTGGACTCAACGGTTTGGCCTTTGGGGCCTGGATGTTGAGACCCAGGCGCGCATCCGGCGCCGGTCGGTTGATCTATATGCCGATATTTGTAAGCAGAATGGTCTATCCAGCGAAATGGTAGAAAAATACTGTCCAGAGGTTATGCAAAAAATTTTCCCCGATTAAATATGAGCACTTCAGCTTTTTATGAAGCCCACTTTAGCTTCAATCGCCCGGTAACAATGCCATAAAACAAGCCGAACATCAGACCTTCAATGAGGATGAAAGGCACAAGCGAACAAAAAGGATTGGTGATCAAAGACCTTCCCAAGTTACCAGTCAATTGTCCTATTAAAAATTGTGGAAATATGGTGCTGTACAAAACAGAGTATTGAAAGGGTCGGAAAGGATCCAACAGGCTGAGATTTTTAACCCATGTATCCGGGACAAACAGAGATGTAGCCGCGACTAAAAACATTTGCAATACAGAAAGAATTGTACTGGCGATCAGGAATGGTTTTAATCTTGAAGCCAGCGAAGCCAGCGGAATTACCAAAAAAAGCATGATAGGGGTCAAGTGGCGAATGGCGAATGATTCGCCACCCCACCACATATAATACCCAGACATAGTGATGAGCAAGGAGGCTGCCATTCCGAGAGCCATGATTAATTCAGCTTTATATTTTTGTGCTGTTAGCTTTAAATATGGTGGAATGGCAAATAGCAGCGCCGGAGATTGCCAGAAGATACCCTGGGCGGGATGAATTGTCATGAACAAGAGAACTCGCCAGTTGGGGTAGCCGATCCCCATCAGCCCTTGGGCCATGCCCGTGGCGAATTGTTTATCGGTTAGGTGAGAATAGCCACTTGCCAGGGGATTGCGAAATACCAGCTGGTTATAGATGACTGCCGGGAGAACTGCAATTACAGAACCCAATCCGATCAACAAAAATGATTTTAAAAACTGCTTGCGTTGAACAGCTTTGAAAAATAGGTATGCCAGCACCCAGATAATTACTAGCGCAGTTGTATACTCTGTGATGAAGGCGAATCCCATTGTCAGGCCAATCCAAAACAGGGTGCGTTTATTTGGAATTTTACCAGCGCTGTAAGCCCTGAAACCCAGGAAGAAAGAAGCGAAAATAAACGTGCCGGTGAGGGCATGACTGATAAAAGTTGTGGAAAATGGCCAAAACATGCTGCCGAGTGTGACTGAGATGCTGGCCCAAAAGGCCGGGCTGGTTTCTCCGGTTATTTTTTGTGCCACAATAAACACTAACAATGCGCCAACGGCAGAAGGCAGCGCGATGCTCAGGATTGAAATTAATACTTTAATTTCAATGGCTCCCAGCGCAATCCCCGATAACTTACAAAATGCGTAGATTGGTCCAAAAAATATAACAGCCAGGAAGGACGTGCCGGGGGCTTTGTCAGAGTAATAGTGGCCATGAAAATAGGATTGATCCCCTGTAAACCATTCGGGTGTATTGTGAAAAGCATCGATGGCCAGTGTTCCTTGATCAATGATTGCCATCGTCAGGCCGTAACGGGAGTTGGAATTCCAGTTATTCAGCGAGAAGAAATATGCGTAAGCGCTCAGGTGGATGAGAAAGAAAATAATATTGAGCAGGTTTGATCGTTTGATTTTCATTTTGGAGCAAGTATATCAGCGCTGTGCCATTACTTAGAATCAATGTGTAAAATTTGGTAGCAATCGTTTTTTGCAATTTCCTGCCTGAGGCCGGCCCAGTGCAGTAAAAACGGTGGATGGATGGCGCACTTCCAGATCGATGAGAATTATTATTTTTGCAGTGAGTCTTGGGCGATGGCCTGCTTATCATCCGTAGAATTGTAAAAATGGTGATCAGTTTAAACGCATTGGTAAGAATGGGGGATAACGAAGGCCCTCGATTAAATATTGACTCTTGCCTGGTATTTGCGGTATATAATGAATGTAAGTTGTCTTACGAACCCGGTTTTATGCCGGGCGTAAATGGTAAAATTACCTGATCCTTTATCCGTTTTCGCTCGGGAATCGCCGATCATAACCATGAAATCCTTCGGGGTTTGATAACTTACTTGGGTATTCATGAGCTGGGTGTGGGTTTTTCCGCGCCGTGGCCGATCTCTAAAATAAAAGGTAACCATTATGAAGACAACTATCCTGATCCCTGTGTTTTTGATTATTATACTTATGACTGCTTGCTCTAGCAGTGGGCCTATTACATCTACACCAACTCCAATTGATATAAGCGCACTAAAAACTGCTGCTGTCCAAACTGTTATTGCCAATCTTACGCAGACTGCAATTGCGCAGCCAACCATCGAACCTACCCAAACACTCACGCCGATACCGGTGGTACCCACTCAAACCGTTACGCCTACAATATCAGGCAGCCCGACTGTAGCGCTGTGCGATAATTCAGTTTTTATTAACGACGCGTCTGTGCCGGATGGCACCCAGATGACCGCCGGTCAAGCTTTTGTCAAGAGTTGGAAGGTCAAGAATACCGGCGCCTGTTCCTGGGGAACTACATATCAAATTATTTATGCCTATGGTGAGAAACTAGGCGGTTTGCCGACAGTACTGACTGCCGAGATCCTGCCAGGTAGTGAAGCCGAAATTTCCATCAATTTGAAGGCGCCTGATAAAACGGGAACGTATAGCGGTTATTGGCGACTTGCCAATAATAATGGCGTGCCTTTTGGGCAAATCTTCACGGTTATCATCTCTGTTCCATGAATTCCGGGCAACTGGCCCTTGATCTCAAACGAAAAGCCCGCCAGCTTGGTTTTACGCTGGCGGGCATTGCCTTGCCCCAGGCGCCGGTTCATCTCGACGTTTATCTCGGCTGGTTGAATGCCGGGCGACATGCAGGTATGGCTTATCTGGCAGAACAGCGCGCTATTGAAAGGCGAGCTGACCCGCGGCTGATCCTGCCAGAATGCCGCTCCATTCTTGTGCTCGGATTGCCTTATTCCAATCCGCAGCACAGCAGCCCACCGGAAAGGGATCAGGCAATGCGCGGGCGGATTGCCGCTTATGCCTGGGGCGCGGATTATCATCTTGTCATACCAGAACGGCTGCAGGAATTGGTTGCTTTTCTGGAAGAGCAGGTGGGTCGGCCTATTCCCAATCGCTGGTACACTGATACCGGTCCCATTTTGGAGCGTGATCTGGGTATGCGGGCTGGTTTGGGTTGGATTGGAAAGAATACCTGTCTCATCAATCCGAGGCAGGGCTCGACCTTTTTTTTGGCTGAAATTCTTTTGGGGATTGAACTGCCACCAGACCAGCCTTACGCTACTGATCAGTGTGGTACCTGTACGCGTTGCATCGAGGCCTGTCCGACAAGCTGCATCCGGTCTGATCGCACCCTGGATGCAGGGCGCTGTATTTCTTATTTGACGATTGAAAATAAAGCCAGCATTCCGCAAGAGTCAGGCGTGCTGATGGGTGACTGGGTTTTTGGATGCGATATTTGCCAGATGGTTTGTCCGTGGAATATTCGTTTTGCGCATGCCAGCGGCGATCAGGCTTTTGCAGCGCGCCCAGGTTTACCCAGGCCGGTTCTGGCTGACGAATTAGCGCTGACAGCCCAGGATTTCAATTTGAAATTCAAAGATAGTCCTTTGAAGCGTGCCAAGCGGCGTGGATATTTGCGCAATATTGCCACAGCGGCTGGAAATAGCAAAAATACGGAATTGCTGCCTGCTCTTGAAAAAGCTCAAAAGGATGAAGAGCCGCTTATCCGCGAGTCAGCCCAATGGGCTCTCGACCAGATGAAGTGAGGCAGGTTGGCAGCGCAGGCAGCATATTAGGAGGGATAATCGCTGAAACAGCGCTATGGTTTTATCTGGAAGATCTTTGTCTTGCCAACATTCGCGATTAATTTCAGCCCTTCAGGCTGAAATTCTCCGGAATATAGTTTGTCCAAAAAATTTGCGACCGCGTCCGCGCCTGGGGTGAGCACCAGGAACCTGATGTTATTAGCAGAACAGGCACTGATGAAAGTCTCCCACGAATCGGTGGGCATTTCTGGGAATTCCTGCCTGTAACCCCACAGCGAATAATTTTCCCAGCCCCCGTTCATAAATGGGCGGTAAGGTGGCATGTCTGGAAAATATAATACAAATTTGTTTGTAAAAACTTCTGCCGGACTTCTCATACCTTTTGCAACAAGCCTGGTTTCAATGATGCGGAAATTCTCGCTTTGGCCTCTATACAGGTTGAGAAAATTCCAATTGGTGGAAAACCAGCTGCCTGCCAGCCACAGCGCTGCCGATGCCAGGATGACGACTGTCGCAGCGCGGGCAACTTTTGAAAACGCCAGCACTTTTTGGCCGCGGTGCCACAATTCTGCGCTGAGTAACCCGGCACAGATAACAGCCGTGCCCAAAACGGGAAAAGGACCACGATCGGTGGCAGATGTACCAATTGCTATTGGTGCGGCATATACGACGGTGGCGATCAGCGCAAACCAGGAAAATTTTTTAGCAAGGGGTTCATGCAAGAAGAATAAACACAACAGGGCTGGCAGCGCGTAATAAATAAGGGCCAGAAAAAGCGGGATGAATAATTCTATAAAACCGATCGGATCCTTGAAAAACTGGTCTATCACCGAAAATGAATACACTTCAGCTGGAATATGCCACCAGTTCATCATAGTATGAAATGTGATATAAGCCGTGAAATTTTGGCCGGTTTCCAGTGCGCCATGTCCAGAGAATAAATTTGCCCCAATCTGGATCAGATAAACAAGTGCAAGTGTGATGGGAACTGCTTTTTTCATCCAGATCTTTCGGATGCCCATCACGGCTGTATATGCCAGCAATATGGCCGCTGATGAAATGATTCCGTGGCTGCGAAATAAGGCTGAAAAGCCAAAAAGTAAGCCGGCTAGTA
>JAPLGT010000273.1:0-23240 GCA_026390035.1 Chloroflexota bacterium | reverse complement strand
TGTTCATAATCTCGTGCTAGGTTTACTCAAACGCGCTGGCTTTGTCAACTCTGCGAAAGGTCGCCGTTGGTATGAAGGCCATATTCAGGATGCCTTTGCCCTGCTCACTTCTGGAAACTCGTTTTCTTGAGAACGCCATAGAAAATGTTTTTCATTTGCTTGACACTATATTGTAACCCCGCTATAATCCATCCGCTTAAACAACTAACAAACCAGTCATCTGGATGCAATCGTAAAAGGAGTAATGAATGCCACCACAACCAAAGCGTAAACACTCAAAGGGTCGCCGGGATCGTCGAAGGGCGCATGATGCACTTCAACCGATTAATTTGACGACCTGTCCTAACTGCGGACAGATGCGATTACCACATGTGGTTTGCCCAAAGTGCGGGCACTACAAGGGTCGTGAAGTAATCGTCATTGAAAAAGAAAAGAAGTCCTAAAAAAACACAAACGCGCCGTGACCAACACGGCGCGTTTGTGTTTAAGTTGGTGATATGTGCAACACGACCGTGAAGTTGAATTGATAAAATAAGAAATATTAAGGAGTGTGGACGATGGTAGAAGTAAAGAACACCGCTTTCTTGTTCCCGGGACAAGGCTCACAAGTTGTGGGTATGGGTAAGGGATTGTACGACACCTTTTCAATTGCCAGGGATGTATTTTCGGAAGCAGATTCGGTGCTTGGAATACCGTTTTCAAAGATTATGTGGGACGGTCCTGATTTGGAATTAAATGACACATTTAATACCCAGCCTGCTTTATTTATTCATTCTTTCGCAGCATACAAGGTATTTCAATCGCTTTCGCAGGATACGCACCCGTTATTATTGGCTGGACATTCCCTGGGGCAATTATCTGCCATTGCTGCGGCAGGGGGAATTTCTTTTGCTGATGGGCTACGACTCGTCCGGAAGCGAGGCGAGCTCATGAAGCGTGCCGGCGAAATTAATCCGGGGGGAATGGCTGCCATTCTTGGAGTCGATATTCCGACATTGGACAAAGTTTGTGTGGAAGCAAGTTCGGTGACCGAAATCGTGCAGGTGGCTAATGATAACTGCCCAGGTCAGGTTGTTATTTCTGGGCAAAAATCAGCTCTGGAGCGTGCGCTAGTAGGGGCAAAATCTGCTGGAGCAAAGCGTGCATTGCCATTGGCTGTAAGCATCGCAGCTCACTCCCCTTTGATGGATTTAATACAGGCGGAATGGGACGACGCTATCCGGTCAGCTATATTTTCTGATATTGTTATTCCAATCGTTGGTAATGTTTCCGCTGGGCCGATTTATACTGCGGATGGTTTGCGAGGAGATGTATCAGCCCAGATGCAATCGCGTGTTCGTTGGACCGAGTCGGTCAGATGGATGGCATCTCAGGGTGTGACGACCTTTGTTGAATTTGGGCCTGGTGCTGTCCTGGGTGGACTTGTAAAGAGGATCGTTGAAGGCCCAATAATTATTTCCATTGGTTCTCCCGCCGATTTTGAAGTAAAAAAATAGATTCTATAGCATTGATTTTCTAATGAGAAGCTCGGTTTTTTTCGCCATGATTTTATATTTTGGTTACATTTTCGCTGGAAAAATCGTGACACTACGTGACTGCGAAACGGAGATGCCATAGTATAATTTAATTATGATTGCATTACCTGACAACTCGTTTGTCAGCGCCCTTTGGCGGTGGGTGTACTATACCTGGTCAGCAGATTTCTGCTGACCTTTTGATTTAATCTGCGATCGCATAATTTCCGAGTTGGGAATTAGATTAAGGAGAATTCATGAAACTAAGTAAACTTGCAACCGAAATAGCAGAATCTCCGACGCTGGCATTGAATGAGGAAGCTCGTTTATTGCGAGAGCGCGGCGAAGCCGTAATCCATCTGGGAATTGGAGAGCCCAAAAACAAAACCCCGCTTGCTGCAATCCTGACTTCAGCGGCGAAATTGACCAGTGGCGAAGTGAAATATACCCCTGCTGATGGGGTGCCATCGCTCAAGAAGGCAGTCATTCATTATACAGAGGAAAATTATAATCGTTTGGTTGCTCCAGAGAATGTGATCATTACAAACGGAGCGAAACAGTCAATTTTTAATATATTCTTTTCCATTATTAACCCACAAGATGAAGTAATAGTGCTTGCACCGTATTGGGTTTCCTATCCGGAAATTATAAAAATGTGTTATGGCAAACCTGTTATTGTAACTCCGGGTGATGGAACCTTTATTCCTTCCTTCGCGGAGATTGAAAGAGCAACAACCAGTTATACCAGAGCGATTATTATCAATAATCCGAATAATCCATCTGGCGCTGTCTATCCCCCAGAGCTAATCGAAAAAATTACTGCCTTTTGTGAACAGAAAGGTATATTTATGATTTGTGATGATATCTATCACAAACTTGTATTTGATCGAAAGGTTGCTTATCCTGCTTATGACTTTACCAAGAGGGATGTTGAAAGTTCACGAGTCATTGTCGTAAATGGAGTGGCCAAAGTCTATGGTATGACCGGTTTTCGGGTTGGCTGGGTGATAGCCCCCAGGGAACTCGTCCGGGTAATGACGAATGTCACCGCACAAATTACATCCGGGGTTTCCCCGGTAAGTCAAGCTGCAGCAGAAGGGGCTTTGAATGGTCTACAGTCCGTAGTGGAAGCACTCAGGCTACAAGTTGAAAATAATCGGGCAGTCCTGTTGCAGGAAATAAAATCATTCAATGGTGTTCGTTTGATCAAACCAGATGGCACTTTTTATGCTTTGCCGGATTTTCGAGCTTTCAATAGTAATTCTGTCGAACTCTCAAGGTTTTTGCTAAAAAAAGCCCTGGTTGTAACGGTCCCAGGGCGGGAATTTGGCATGGAAGGTCACATACGTCTCTCGATTTCTGGTACGGTTAAAGATGTAACTGAAGGGATAGCTCGAATTAAATGGGCACTTGATCCGACATCATCTAATGAAATCTATATTGGTGATAAGAAAATGATTCGGGATTGGTTGTAGGAGGTAGAAAATGATAAATTTTTTGAATATTAAAACCCCAGGAGAAAGTATTGCCCAAGTTCGTAAAGCAGAATATAACCTGAGCAATCATGGTGTTGGGAATTTGCGGCTGGCTTATTGGAACTTACCAAGTGAAGTATTACACGAGGAGGCTGTTTTTCGGGGTGAGGGTGTTACTGCAGTGGGCGGACCATTTTTAACAAACACAGGAAAGCACACCGCGAGATCTGCCAATGATAAATTTGTGGTACGCGAAACGGATTCTGAAGGTAATGTTTGGTGGGGTGTTTACAATAGACCATTCGAATCTGGAAAATTTGATGCACTCTATGCTCGGATGCTGGGATTTTTGCAAGGTCGAGATGTATTTGTCCAAGATGTATATGCTGGGGCTGATCAAAATTATCGCTTGCCAGTGCGTATCGTGACCGAATTAGCCTGGCACAGTATGTTTGTGCGTAATATGTTTATTCTTCCACGATCGTTGGATGAGTACAAACGGTTTGTACCCGAATTTACGATTTTGGCTGCGCCATCATTTAAAGGCATGCCTGCCCTGGATAATACTGCCAGTGAGACCTTCATTTGCATTTCGTTCGAGAAAAAATTGGCTATTATTGGGAATACTGCTTATGCGGGCGAAATCAAGAAGTCTGTGTTTACTATACTAAATTATCTGCTTCCGCTAAAAGGCATATTACCAATGCACTGTTCGGCAAACGTTAGTCCGAACGATTCAAACGATGTGGCTTTGTTTTTTGGTCTTTCTGGTACAGGGAAAACTACTTTATCGGCTGACCCAACGCGCCGATTGATTGGTGATGATGAGCATGGTTGGAGTGATGAAGGTGTTTTTAATTTTGAGGGCGGTTGTTACGCCAAGGTAATTGGGCTATCGGCTACGGCAGAACCAGAAATCTATGCCACAACCCAGAAATATGGAACAATTCTGGAGAATGTTGCTTTTGACCCGGTGTCGCGCTTTATCGATTTGAACGACGATTCAATCACCGAAAATACGCGCGCTTCGTATCCATTGGAATTTATCGAGAATGCTGTTCCGGAAAAAAGAGCAGGGCATCCGAAAAACATAATATTGCTGACTTGTGACGCAAGTGGCGTTTTCCCCCCTATAGCCAGACTTACATCAAATCAAGCAATTTATCAGTTTATTTCAGGATACACATCAAAGATCGCTGGAACTGAGGTCGGTCTTGGTAAAGAACCTGAAATTACTTTTTCGGCTTGTTTTGGCGGGCCCTTTATGGTGCATCATCCTTATAAATATGCTGAGTTATTCAAAAACAAACTTGAACGTTACGGAGTAACTTGCTGGTTGGTGAACACTGGTTGGGTAGGTGGACCTTACGGAGTAGGTAAGCGGATAAGTATACGACATACACGTAATTTACTAAACGCAGCTCTCTCGGGTAATTTGTCTGATGTTGATTACTACACCGATCCGGTCTTTGGGTTTAAAGTTCCAAAACATTGTCCAGATGTTCCTGACGATGTTCTCGAACCCTGGACATCCTGGCCAAGTCGAGACGAATATGATCGCCGTTATTTGGATTTGGCTATGCGTTTTACGCAGAATTTCGCGAAATTTTCTGATGGTGTTCCTCCTGGTTTAATCCTGGCTGGACCGAAAACAAAATAGAAGTAACTGAAAACTTGAAAGGCCTTTCGTGGAACTCGAAAGGCCTTTTTCATCGCTTATTCATCTTGGTCAGATATAGTAAGAAAACTAAAAATTTGGATAAAGGACTAAATGAAAACAATAAAAATACCCCACTTCAGCTCGATGGCTGTGTTCACAATTATTCTTGCAGCATCATTATTGACGGCATGTGCCAGTTCTCCAGCAGGCCAACCTGTATCGCAATCGAGCAGTAAGAATTTAACGCCCGTTTCGCCGACAGCGGTTTCGTCATCCTCGCTGGTCTCAGCCACTAAAAATCCCAGTAGCGTGGTCGCTTCCGGTTCAAACCCATCATTAGGAGTAAGCTTTACCGCTTCTATAATGCCAATTATGCAAGTATCGTGTGTTTCTTGCCATGGCGGTCAAAAGACATCAAAAGGATTAGATCTAAAAACGTATTCAAGTTTGATGCTTGGTTCTCAGAACGGGTCAATGATCGTACCTGGCGATGCCACGAAAAGCAAATTGATCGAATCGGTTCAATCGGGGAAAATGCCCAAACGTGGCGCCAAGTTGACACCGGCTCAAATTCAATTATTGGTGGATTGGGTAAATGCCGGAGCGCAAAATAACTAAAAGCGCATAGACACTGTTTTTTGAACTTTCTGTAACAAGCGTTTGGGCTGCCAATTAGCCACAAGGTCAATCATGCCACAAGTCCAGTATCATGTACCAGATGCCTTGTTTGCATTCATATTTTCTTAACTAAAAAATTTACTTGCATGCGCCGATACGGTCGGATGTAAGTAAATTTTTTTGGTATCAGGTCATGGAACTACCAACAACCTGGACGAGTCCAGGTTGTTGGTAGTTAGTATTTGGATAGTAGACTTGTGGGGGAACCAACTTGTTTTTTTGGTTGTCTTACTGCAAGCTACTTATTTACTCTTGCTGGCTCTACACCATATTTAGAGCTCGGTAAAGTTTGAAAATTTTGACCGAACCGTTGAATTCTATAATTGTTTATAGAGTTCTATTTTTTTTGTGATTATATTCAGGCTATCAGTCCAGAATTTTTTGTCGTGAATGTCAATGCCGAAGCGCTGAGCCAGATCGGCTGCTGAGGCTTCGCCCGTGCCAGATAACAGGTTTATATAATCAGGGACGAATTCTGCACCACGTTGTTGATAAATTGCGTATAGTCCTGTAGAAAACAAAAGACCAAATGCATAAGGGAAGTTGTAAAAGGAGAGCCCTGAGTAATAGTAATGGGGTTTCCACGTCCACATATATTTCATCAGATAACGTTCATCCAAGCCTTCGCCATACGTAGCTTTTTGGGCCTTTTCCATGATTTCGCACAAGTCATTGGCACTTAACTCAGATTCCGCACGGCGGTTGAAGACCTCTGTTTCGAAGAGGTAGCGTGCATAGATGTCAACGATTACTTGTGCGTCTCCAATCAGGCGGGTTTCCAGGATAGCTAGTTGCTCATCGGGATCATTAGTTTGATTAATTGCCGCTTCCATGATTATGGTTTCACACATTATCGAAGCTGTTTCGGCCAAGGTCATGGGAGTATCTTTTTGAAATTCTGTTTTTCCAGCCCTGTAAGCGCACTCATTGTGAAAGGCGTGACCTAATTCATGCGCGATTGTACTGACCTGGTCGAGTGTGCCGTCGAAATTACATAAGATTCTGCTTTCTTCTACGCCGGGTACAGGCATACAAAAAGCTCCACCACGTTTGCCATCGCGTTGTTCAGCATCAATCCACTGGTTTTCGAAGGCGCGCTTGGCGAAGGCTGCTAGATCTGGGGAAAACTCGTTGAAATTTCTAAGAATTAAATCGCGGGCATCATTCCAAGTATATGATAATTTGGATTGTACGGTTGGGGCAAAAATATCCCACCAGGCTAATTTTTCTTTTCCAAGCCGTTTTGCCTTAGCCTGAAAATAACTTTGAAAGGCCGGGAATGAATCGTGCATCGCAGACAGCATCGCATCCAGGGTAGTGCGGTCGATGCGAGCCATATCTAGGGCCGGCTGGAGTGCATCTTCGCGGCCTCGGCGCTTGTTGATGGTGATGGCTGCGCCTTTTACACCGTTCATGGCTGCCGTAAGTGGTTCTTCGATTGTTTTCCATGCGACCATTTCGGCTTTGTAAGCTCGCTCGCGAACGTTTTCGTTGGGATGTGTATGTAGGTTGATGAGTGCAGGCATTGAAAGCTTTTGTTCTTTGCCGTCCAATTCAAATTGCACTGATAATTGCGATGTAACCGTACCTTGTAGTTTGCCCCAAGCTCCAGCACCGCTCAGACTTAACTCGGCAGCGAGTGCTTCTTCGTCGCCTTTCATCAAATATTTGGATTGCTCTGCTGTTTCGCGCAGTGCGAAAGCATGAATTTTGGTAGTTTCATTTTCAGGAATAATTAATTCCAAGATTGGTGTAAGTGTTCCCACCCATGCTTGAAACTGAGTTCCTAAGATTTGAATACGAACCCCCAATAGATCAAATTCAGACATTTTTTTCATCGCAATTTCATCGCGAGAATTGGTAGTGACAAAGGATTGGATGTATGCTCGGGTGGTTCCTGCGTTTTCATACAGGCTATTAAAATGTTCAATGGCAGTTCCAACGAATTGGGCCAATTCTTGGGACGGCTTCTTATTCTCAGACGTAGTTACATTATTGATAAAAAATAATTCGAGGGTATCAATCTGGTCTTTGATTGAGGAAATTGCTTGATCAAATTCTTTAGATTCGAGAGAAGGGTAAACATTGCTGAGGTCCCAGTGTGGGATGGTATTTGTGGACATCATATGCTCCTCGAAAAATAATCCAGGTGGTGTTTACTTCTGTTACATATGGATAGCATTTTGATGGTTATATGTATAAAAAATTACAGCGCCCAGGCTAAAAGTTGGCCAATGACGGCAATGATAATTCCCAAATGTAGAGCCAAATTTATGCGAGAGATAAATAAACCTGGTAAAAAACTGACTAAAAATAAATTTAGAAGTATAAAACCTACTCCAAGAATGGGTAAAAGGCCTTTTCGAGTGGCGAGATAATTTGACGCCAAGTCAAGGTGTTTTGAGAACCATTTGCTCATTCCGATACTTCCTCAGAATCAATTGGGGGATGGTTTGATTGCCATTCATTGAACTGGGCTGCCAGCCGTCCTGGAATTCGTCCATTAATGATGACACCACCGCGGGTATGTTCAATTCGTTCGATTTGCCCGGCTTCATGGAATACGGAGATTAATTGTCCTTGTTGATACGGTAAAAACACTTTTATTGGGGTGAAGGTTTCGTAGAGTTCTTCTTTGACCAATTGAATCAAATCTGGTATTCCCGCTCCAGTAATTGCGGAAATTGCAATTGATTGTGGATATTGCTTTAGAACCAATTGGGCCGCAGATGGATCCTTGAGCCGGTCGATTTTGTTGAGGGCAGTTATGACTGGAACATGTTCCGCCCCAATCTTTTTTAATGTTGCCAGAACTGATTCATGCTGGGCCAGAGCGTTTGGATGGGAAATATCAACCACGTGTAATAGCAATTCAGCTTCGGTAATTTCTTCCAGCGTTGCGTGGAAAGCTTCGATGAGAGATGTTGGTAATTTTTGGATGAAACCAACAGTATCGGAAAATAACCCATTGTATCCGCCAGGCAGTTCAACCCGGCGGGTAGTTGGATCGAGAGTTGCGAATAATTGATTGGCAGTATAAACATCTGAATTCGCGAGCCGGTTAAGTAGGGTGGATTTTCCGGCATTTGTGTAGCCGACAAGTGCAACCGTGGGGATTTTTGAGCGCTTGCGCTGGGCTCGGTAGCGCTGGCGATGTTCACTGACTTTAATCAGTTCAAGTTTTAGATGCGCAATTTTGGTGCGGATCTGGCGGCGATCAACCTCCAGCTGCGTTTCACCCGGGCCACGTAATCCAACGCCGCCCACTCCACCTGAGCGACCTCCTCCACCTCCACCTTGCCGGGCCAAGTGTGTCCATTGGCGGGTGAGCCGGGGGAGGTAATATTGGTATTGAGCTAATTCAACCTGCAGGATCCCTTCGGCGGTGTGTGCATGTTGAGCAAATATATCCAAGATCAGGCTGGTGCGGTCCATGACGCGAACGTTTGGGGCAAGAAGTTCTTCAAGTTCGCGTTGGTGGCGTGGGTTGAGTTCATTATCGAATACTACTATGGTTGCGAGGGTCTCTTCGCAAAGACTTTTTAATTCTTCTACTTTGCCAGACCCGATATATGTTTGTGGGTGCGGCCGATCCATTTTCTGGGTGAGTTCGCCAACTATATCCAGTCCGGCAGTATCAGCCAATAGAGCAAGCTCAGTAAGTGAGTCTTCCAGTGAGAGGATGTTTTTCTCATTATGAATTTCCGCGCCGACGAGAAAGGTTCGTTCGCGGGGAGCTACTGTAGGTTCTGGGATTCTTTTTGGCATTAGTTTATATTTTTCTATCTATAATGGGATTTTTAATCAACTTGTTTTTATCATACCACAATCAGACAGTTCGTTTTCTTCGTACTTTTATATTGTCGGGATATTCTAGCGACAAAATTGAGTGCAGGTGGCACTGTACTATTGTCCTCATAGATGAGATTCGGAATGAATTAGCCCGTTATTCTTTGCGCGTAGCCATAATTAATGCAAGTTCAATGAGAAAATATGAAGAAAACCTATGGAGTCCCACAGTTGCTTGCTTGAAGGCATGATCCATAATCCCGGATCCAAGCAAGCAAGGTTTCTCCAATAATTTGGAGACTGGCAGCTGAAATTTTGTCTGTAGTGTCGTAGGTGGTATGCCAATAGGGATAGTCAAGGTCGATAATATCAACTGCGCGGAATCCTTTTTCAATAAATGGCACATGGTCATCAAGGACTCGATATTTGTATTCTGGGATAAAAGTGGATCCGTAACCGAGATTTTTAGCCGATTTCCAAATCTGTTGGGTAAACTCAGAATCCGAATTTTTTTCCATGAAAATATTTAAGTCTGAATCTCCGATCATATCCAAGATCACGATAACTTCTGGCTGAATGGTCATTTGAGATGCAAAAGCTTTGGAGCCAAGAATCCATTCCCAGCCAGGAATGTGGCCATTATCTTCGATATCGATAAAGAGCATGGCAGTTGTTGCACTATCTCCCGGTAGGGTACGTGCTAATTCCAGTAAAACGGCGACACCAGAAGCGCCATCATTGGCGCCCGGTACAGCCGAAAGACGGTTGGCTCCAACTGGGTCGTTATCCGCAAATATGCGACTGTCATAATGAGCCCCAAGCAGAATAGCTGGAGGTAGTGAGCTGCGCGTAGCCAGTATGTTGTAGGCAATATGACCATTGCTATCTTGTTTGAGAACAGTTCCTGTCCAGCCTGCCTTTTTCAGCTCGTCTTGAATATACCCAATTGCTTTAGTGTGGGCTATTGAATCGGGTATACGAGGTCCCAAGCTTACGATTGTACCTACATCTATTAATGCGCGTTCTCCATTGAAATTCATTGTTTTGGACTTTTGAAATTGCGATGAGATAAACCAGCCAGAGATGCTAAAAAGCCCCAGCAAGCCAAGGATTAGAATAGCGAAAACCGGCTTTTTAATTTTCATTATTTTCAAGGAAGATCTGCAAAGTTTTTTGAGCCCTGGCTGAATAAAGTTCGGCTCGATTGCGTTTATTGTTTTTTAGAGGAATGTTTTCCAGCGGGGGCAAAATGCCGAAATTGGCTTTCATGGGTTGGAAATTTTTCATTTCTGCGTGTGTGATGTATTGGCAAAGGGCGCCAACCATTGTCTCGCTTGGTAATTCCATTAAGGGTTTTCCTTGTATAAAGCGGGCAATGTTGCGCCCGGCAAGCAGACCAGATGCAATGTTGCCCATATAGCCTTCAACTCCAGTGATTTGACCCGCAAAAAACAAATTATCTCGTTGGTTGGATTGCATCGTAGGTCGCAACAATTTTGGTGATGCAATAAAGGTATTGCGATGCATTTGGCCATGTCGGACAAAGTCAGCATTTGCCAGTCCAGGGATCGTGCGAAATACTCGACGTTGTTCTGGGAAGGTAAGGTTTGTTTGGAAGCCAACCATGTTGTAAAGACTTCCCGCGAGATTGTCCTGACGAAGTTGGACGACAGCATAGGGTTGCCTTGGTACCCGGGGATCGACAAGACCGATGGGCCGAAGCGGCCCAAAGGCAAGGGATTTTTCGCCCCTTTCTGCAATGATTTCCACGGGGAGGCAGCCCTCGAAAAATTGATCTGATCCTGCGGTAACGCCTTGTTCAATTACAAGTTCAAATTCATGGAGTTTGATGCGTTCGGCAGTGCGTAAAGCCTCGACAAATACTTTGTAATCGTTTTTTTCGTGGAAAGGGCAGTTGATATAATCTCCATCTACTTCTTCGCCGTCATTCCATCGCGATGCGCGATAGGCAATATTCATGTCGATCGAATCGACAGCAATGATCGGTGAGATTGCATCGAAAAAGTAGAGGTGCTCCTGTCCACTAAACCTAGCAATAGATTCTGATAAATTTGAGGAGGTTAATGGGCCAGAAGCTATTACAACAGGACCATCAGGGAGTTGGGACATTTCTTGCCTGATCACTTCAATATTGGGGTGAGCTTCTATTCGCTCGGTAACTTTAGCCGAAAATAAGGAACGATCAACAGCCAGTGCTGCTCCAGCGGGTAAGGCAGTCTGCTCGGCAACCTCGAGCAAGAGTGAACCCATCTGACGAAGCTCAGCCTTGAGTAGACCGGATGCACGATCTGGGAGATTGGAACCGAGCGAATTAGAGCACACAAGCTCTGCTAGTTGATTTGTTTGATGAGCGCCGGTGGAAATTGATGGTCTCATCTCGTACAAGGTAACTTTGATTCCATGTTGAGCTATCTGCCATGCCGCTTCCGATCCGGCGAGCCCACCGCCGACAACTATTATATTTTCCATAATGTACTGACCTGACTGATTTAGATAAGATTTCGATGATTCATTCATCTGATTTATTTTACCATCCTAAAAGATTGGAAAAGCTGCGCGTATATAAAAGGGTAATGTATAATTATTGTATGAATCTAAGAATTGATAAAAATACCCGATTACAAGAAGCCTGTTTTTTGACTGAGGTTCGTTGGGCTGCTTTTGTTTATCATGAGATGGATGCATGGCAAGTAAAAAATACCTGTCGTTTTCCAAAATCCCAGATCGTTTTGTTGAAGCGATTTTTACAAGGGGAAATATTTAGGAAATGGATAGGCGGGACCCCACTAACAAAACGTCACAAATCCCTGGTCCTTCCTGATCAGGTCGAGATTGGATGTTCCCGTTTGTATTTATTTCCGGTTACGTCAATGAAGTTTATGTTGGTTGGAGTCGATGACAAATTGGATTCAAAGAGTCAGCGGATCTGGAAATTGGCAGCAAACTTAAACGAGACAGACTTTTTATTATCGGCTGATAGTGAAGTTGTTTTATTAAAGAATAGAATTTTAGAGTATCAGCTAAATCAACAGGAGCTTCAGGCTCGGATTAATGCTCAAAGTGAAGCCGAAGCGGGTTTAATCCAAACAGCAAAGTTGGCGGCGGTTGGAGAAATGGCGGCTGGGGTTGCGCATGAATTGAATAATCCATTAACTTCTATCGTTGGCTTTACTGAACTTGCCTTGGACGAATTGGCCGTAGATTCGCCCGTGAGAAGTGACTTAGAGCTTGTTCTTCAGGAAGCTCGTCGGGCAAGAGGGGTTGTACGTAGTTTGCTAGATTTTGCCCGTCAGTCTGAAACCATCCGTGTGAAGGCGGATATTAATGAGATCGTAAATGATGTTTTGGTGCTGACACGCCATTATATGCTGACAAACAATATACGTTTAGATACTCATCTTGACGAGAACCTGGCATGGGTATTTGTCGATCGTAATCAAATCAAGCAAGTTGTAATTAACCTGGTTAATAATGCACTGTATGCCATGCCGAGCGGTGGGCGACTGTTGATTGAGACAAAGGAACAGACACGCTTGGGCCGGCCATGGATTACTTTATCGATCGTTGACAGCGGGGTGGGAATTCCAGCCGAGAACCTTAATCGAATTTTTGAACCGTTTTTCACGACAAGAGGTGACCAAGGGGGTACGGGGCTGGGTTTGTCGGTGACATTCGGTATAGTGACTGATCATGGTGGGATGATAGAAGTTGAGAGTGAGCTACAAGTTGGATCAAGCTTCATGGTTTCGTTGCCTCTGGATCAGACAGAATGAGACAGCCTAGAATATTAGTAGTTGATGATGAACCGGGTATCACATTGCTTTGCGATCGTTTGCTAACAAAGGCGGGCTATCCTGTTCTTTCGCTTACAGAACCAAAATTGGCCCTGGATGCCATGCGTAAGGACCGATTTGAGCTTTTATTAGTCGATATTCGTATGCCTGATATTAGCGGATTTGATCTCATGCAGCAGGCTCGAGAAATCCAACCGGACATGGCAATATTGGCAATGACTGGTTTCGGCAGTGTGGAAACCGCGATCCAGGCTCTCCGACGAGGCGTTGATGGGTTGATTCTTAAGCCTTTTGAAAAAGGGGAGCTTATTCAAGCGGTTGAGCAAGCGCTTGCTGATAGCCAAAAAAAACAGGACGCAGCTCGCGTGCAAGCTTTGCGGCCGTTATTTAGTCTGACAGAGACACTACTTTCTGAAACACGTCCAGAGTATCTGCTTGAACTGATTCTTGGGGCTGTATCAGGACAATTGGCTTCAACAAATGTTGGTTTTTATCAAGTCGATGAAAAAGAGCAGCAAGTGAGTTTATTAGCCGGCCGAGGAAAAATGTTGATAGGTGGGCCGGTTGATGTTGCTGGTGATGCGGTGGCCAGGGCAGCTGCCCTTGAGACTCCGGTTTGGGGTTTAACAAATGAGTTAGTAGAGCTTGGATTAAGCTCGCTGATGTGTGTGCCTACTTCTCTAACGAATATCAGGTCTGTAATTTTGGTAGCTCGCGATGATGGCGAACCGTGGTTCCGGGAGGCGGATCTAGAAATGTTTATAATCCTGGCTCGCCAGGCTTCTATTGCTATGGAAAATGCCCGGCTGTATGAGGAACTGCGTGCTTATGTTCGCAAGATACAAGATTCTCAACAGGCCCTGGTTCAGGCTGAAAAATTGGCAGTTGCTGGACGATTAACGGCTTCGATTGCACACGAAATTAATAATCCGCTTCAAGGGGTCCGTAATTGTTTTCATCTGGCAACTCGCGAAGATGTTCCGGCTGAAATGCGGAAAAAATATTTGGATATGACACAGCAAGAGCTTGAACGATTGATGACAACTGTACAGCGAATGCTTGATTTTTACCGCCCCAGTGCAGAGTTCAAGCCTGTTCAGGTGCTGGATTTATTGGAACATGTGCTAAATTTGCTGGGACAGCAGCTTCGTGACCGAAACATTCGTGTAACCACTTCGTGGCCAGCTCGACTACCAAGCATAAAAGCTATAAGCAATCAAATTGAACAAGTATTTATAAATTTAATTTTGAATGCTCATGATGCCATGCTAGAAGGCGGTGAGTTATGGATCAGCATTTCACAAAAAAGAAAAATGCTTGAAATTAACTTTCAGGATACTGGTAAAGGAATTCCATCGGATTTACAGGCCAATATTTTTGAACCTTTCGTCAGCACAAAAGGTACATCTGGGTTAGGGTTATCAGTCAGTTATGATATTGTTGCTGCACATGGCGGGCGTTTGGATTTGTTAAAAGATTCAAAGCCAGGTGCTTGTTTTCGTGTTTTACTGCCCATAAATCAAATAAGGGAGATTACAACGTGAAAAATAATATCCTGGTTGTTGATGATGAACCAATTGCACGGCAATCATTAAGCGATATTTTGCGCCTTGAAGGCTATAACGTAACTGCTATTGCAAATGGTGAATTAGCTGTTGAACACGTAAGAAGGTATGCTGTTGAACTAATATTGTTGGATTTAAAAATGCCAGGCATGAATGGTCTGGATGTTGTCCAGGTAGTTAATCAAATTTCCCCGGATACCGAAATTATCTTGCTGACAGCTTATGGGTCAATGGAATCGGCGGTAGAAGCATTGCGCCAGCGGGTACACGATTATCTATTAAAACCGGCATCCCCTTTGCAGATACTGGAGAGTGTAAAAAGAGGATTGGAGCGCCGCAACGTTCGGTTAAGCGAAAGTGCAGAGGCTACGGGCGGTCCAGAAGTGTATAGAATGATCGACGGATTCGAGATTGATTTAATGAGGCGAACAGTTTCTTATGGTGATTTGGAAGAATCCTTAACTCCAGCAGAAGGACATTTGCTAAAAGTTTTCCTGGAAAACTCGGGCAAAGTATTTTCCCATCGCGAACTAGTTCTGCTTGTGCAAGGGTATGATGTATCTCAGCGAGAAGCCCAAGAAATTCTGCGACCACTTGTAAGTCGATTGCGGCACAAACTTGCTACTTTTCCACAGCTTTATCGACGGGTTGTAAGTGTTCGTGGAACAGGTTACATTTTCGAGGGAGATTAGTACTGATTTTTGTAAAGGTGTAAACCCATGAATTTGAACGAAGTTAGGTTTGGTTTTACGATTCCACCAGATATGAACGTGTGATAGGGATTGTTTCTTCTGTTTCCTAGGTTTGCAGAATATGTTTATTGTGGATGCTGGATCAAAGGAAGAGTAAAGAAGAAATCGCTACCTTTTCCAAGTTCACTATTGACACCAATTTGCCCTCCATGAAGATCTATCAAACGTTGACAAATGGATAAGCCCAATCCGGTACCATTCGTTTTTCGTTTGGACGTTGTACCAACTTGCGAAAAGGCCAAAAATAATTTTGACTGGTCATCTTCTGAAATTCCAGAACCTGTATCGATTACACTTACGAGAATAACCTGACGCTGATGCTGGTCTACGTGAACGTTCGCGGTGACGGTAATCGACCCTTCATCTGTAAATTTTGCTGCATTCGATATCAAATTTAATAAAACTTGACGCAAGCGCATCGGATCCGCGCGCACTTCTGGCAAATCTGGATTTGCACGTGATAGAAGAGTGATGGGCTTGTCTTTTATGAGCCCATTTGCGGTCGACAGTACACTTTTGATTGTGTCAGCAATATTGAGATCTTCAAGCGATAATTCCATTTTCCCAGCCTCGATTTTTGACAGGTCGAGGATATCATTGATCAAGCCCAGGAGGTGCTGACCTGAATTATAAATTGCGAATAAATCCTGGCGTTGCTGGTCAGAAATAGGTCCATCTATTCCTTTCAGGATTACCCGGGAAAATCCAATAATAGAGTTTAGGGGTGTTCGCAATTCATGGGACATATTTGCGAGAAATTGACTCTTAACCCGATCTGTCTCCTGCATATCTACGACAGCTTTTTGTGCAGTATGGTAAGAAGTGGCATGATCAAACGCCATGGCAATCTGATCTGCTATCGTTTCCAGGGTGGCAATACTATCGGGGTGAAATGCATCAATATTGGTTGTTTGAATTTCCAGTGCGCCTAGTATGCGATCGCCTATCTTAAGGGGTATTCCGGCGGTAACATTGAATACAGAATGTGTAGAATTTGATAAATTGGAATTGGCTGGGTCATTGGCTGAATTACTGATAATACAGGTTCTTCCGCTTTCTATGGCAATACCAATAATTGACTTTGATCCAATGAGTACCGTTTGTTCTCTAGGGATAATCGTATCGCTAGATTCATCAGTTCTTTTACGCAGCGTAGCTACTTTTTTTGTATCGTCAACGCTGTAAATAGACACACTGGAATACGCGAAGCGGGTTTTTATCAATTCTACAGTACGCATTAAAAGGGAATCTACTTCTAAAGTAGAAATTAGAATATGGTTAATTGCATTTGCTGCTGCCATATTTTCTTCCTGGCGGCGTAATTTAGCCTCACTTTCTTTTAATTCTATTTCTACTTTTTTTCGTTCCGTGATGTCTGTGATCGTTGCCCGAATTAATGCGTGATCACCATCTACTTGTGAAAAATGAATTTCGCAAAGAATGCTTTGATCTGAGGCATTTATTATTTGCCATTCGAAAATCTGGGCATCGTTGTTTACTGCCGCACTAATTTTTTCTGCCAGAGATTCGGACGATAGTCTTTGGTCAGGTTGTACTTCGGGACTCAAATCGAGTGGAGTGGTTTTAGTTAATAGTTTGGCGGAGAAGCCGAATAATTTGCATGCATTTTTATTCGGCGCGCAAAATAGCCCGGTAGTCAAATTAATAAGGATAATTGCTGTTGGAGAGTGTTCAATCAAGTCCCGGTAGTTATCTTCATTAATTTTTATTTGGTTCAGCAGGCGAACGGTTAAAAAGGCTGCTGAAATTTGCCTAGCGATAGATTCAACCAAGGCGAGATCAGCTTGAGTATAAATCGAGATACCCTTGGACTGAATAGATAAGCAACCAATCGGGTGTTTACCCAAACATATAGGAACAATAAGCATCGATTGGTCCATTGCAAAGATACTTGTACCTGAAAATATTTTATTTTCAGTTGTTAATTCTTTGGGGTCTAAAGTACCATAAAATGGTTTGCCAGAAAGGATTGTTTTGCAAATAATATTGTCCAATGTGCCTAGTGTTGGTTGTATTTGGCATGGATAATCATGATTGACACTGAATGGAAATTCGATCAGCTCTTTATTTTCATCAGCAATTGCTACTATAAAGGATTCGACGGGGAATAGTTGCTTGCATTCTTTATAGGCCGTATTCAACACGTGCTGAACTCCAAGTTGTTCCGACACAGACCTGGAAATATTATTAAGAACTGTCAATTCTCTTGTCCGTTTTTGAGTCTCATCGAGCAATCCGGAATTTTGGATTGCTGAACCAATCTGTGCTGCCAGGGTTGTTAAAACCAATACGTCTGCGACTGAAAAGAAATTCTGTTGATCAGAATGCGTGTTTAAAATACCAATTAAATGGTTGTCCCAATTTATGGGTATCGCTAATTCAGCTTGAACTTTTGAAAGGTGATGATCTGTGTGCCATTGAGTTTCGTTGCGTATGTTATTTGCGACAACCGTCTTTTGCTCGCGAGCAGCTTTCGAGATAATGGAATGGTTATCGTCAATAGCAATAATATCCGAATTATTATCCAGGTGTTCCGAATGTCCCCAACCACAAGCTTTTAGGCATAAAAATTTATTAATGTGATCAAATAGATATATATCAGTGTGGAATAAACCGAAGTATTTTTGGGTGAGACTCACTGCGGTTTCGAGAACGAGTTGAAGGTTACGGGTGGATGAAATTTTCGCTGCAATTTCAATGATATGGGCCAATTGCTCCGCGGTTTTTTGCGCATCTTTCAATAATAGAGTATTTTGGTGAGTGAGCCCGATGGAATTGCGGTTTTCATCTTGCCAGATTTGTTCTCTCGTACTTTCCAGAGAATTTATTTTCCACTCACCCCCCAGTTGGAAAGGTCCTGCCATGGATTCGGGCGATATCGTTGTTTCGTTGCCAGCCACCACGATATTGGATGTCATCCCATGGGTGGACGAAGAATTAGTTTCTGTTTGCTTTGATGTGTTGAGATTAAAAAGTGGCGCAAAGACTACGTTCTGATGAGTTCCATCAGAAGCAGTTTCTGAAATTCCAATCTCTTTTATGTCCGCAAATAGACTATCTAGTCGACTGCGAATCATTTTGCTGCTGGACATAATCCATTAACTCCTGTGCCAAGCCCCTGTATTGTAAGGATCCTCGGCTATTGGGACGATATTTTGTGATCGGAACTCCAATTATCGGGCTTTCTCGAAGCCGGGTATCGATTTCGATTACCGCTTCAAACAGTCCAATCCCAAAGGTTTGATGCAATTGGTCACGAATGGTACGATGAGTCCGATTCCGTTGATCGAGCATAGTGATAAGGATTCGATATGCTAGACCGGGGTTTGCATCTTTTCGAATTTGACGAATAAGTGTCATCATATCTCGTAATGCGTAAGCGGAAAAATATTCGGCCTGGGTGGGAATAACCAGTAAATTTGCGGAGGTGAGTGCATTAGATGTAATTGCGCCCATGGATGGAGGACAATCCAGGAGAATAAAGTCATAATCAAGTGGTTTGGAGAGAAATGAATTTTTGAGCAAATGTATATAATTTTTACGCGATGGTAAAAGTTGTTCCGCCGAGGATATCCGTGGATTTGACGCGATGATATCAAGGTTAGTGATTGCGGTATTAATAATTGCGTCACTTGCATTCATGTCATCCAGAAGGATGCTTGCAGAATTGAATCGGACATTACCGATGTCAACGCCATTTGCCAACGTGAGGTTTCCTTGGGGATCCAGGTCAACGAGTAACACTTTCTTGCCCACTTCAACCAAAGCTGCGCCGAGGGAAAAAGTCGTCGTAGTTTTAGCAACCCCACCTTTTTCATTTGATACCACAATTGTATAAGGCATGTTTCCTCTCTTGCTTTACGCTGACGGTTGTGTGGATGCAAGATGTTGCACCAGACCAATCCGGTTATTTCCACACCTGCAACGCGGAAATAATAGTTTCTAATTCCGTAGGTGTACTGTCTGTCTACTGTGTGGATTGCTTATAAGGGTTGAAAAATAAAGTGAATATGCCTAGATAGGCTGCCGAAAGAAGCAATACATCAAAAATTATGGGCTAACATCAATCAAATGTTGTTTCCCAGATTGCCTCTCGGTTTATTATCTTGCGAATTTGGATTGGAAAACGGTCGGGGTTAAGTGGTTTTCGGATGAAACCATCAAATCCGGCCAAGCGCGCTTTATTTAGTTGTTCAGGGCTATTTTCTGCGGTTACGGCAACGATGGGAACGTTTTTTAATTTTTCAGAAAGTCGAATTTTTTTCAAGACACCATAACCATCTTCATATGGAAGGCGAATATCCATCAATATTAAATCCAAGCGATCCATATTACTGGCATATTCAACAACTTCATAGCCGGATGTTTTCCATTCACAATGGATTCCTATGAAGCCGAGCAATCTTGCCACCAAAACGAAGTTAGCAACATTATCTTCAACAACGAGTATCGTGGCATCTTTTGGAATAACAGGTTTAGGCTCTTTGAACCCTGGCACAGGTCTGGTTGGGCTGTTCGGATTTGGATTGTCCATTAGATTATCTATATATGAAATAATTTCCGGTATGGTTATTTAATGAAATAAAAAGAAAGCATGTTATTTGTATAACCGTTTGGTTGTTTCTAATTTTAATGGACTGTTGGCCATTCGTCGCATATCAGCCACCTTGCAGTTTTCTGCGCTGGCAACAAAGTAAAAGGTTATCACAGATATTTTCTCAAGAATTGGGCATAGTCCGAAATTGCTTATTCCGGGTTAATGGTTCATGCTTTCTCTTTAGCGCACTGGCAAGAATTAAATCCAGAAATCCGGAATGACCAAGTTGGTCATTGATCAAGATAAAATCTGCTGACCCAGGTTCGCTAGGCGGGTAGAAAATGCCGCAATTCGGGTTAATTTCAAGAAGAAAAATTTCCCCATCAGCATTCATACGAAAATCACAACGAGCATAACCTGAGCCCTGCATGGCAAGGAATTGTCGGCAAGTTAGTTCACGAAGTTGATCATCTATTATTTTCTCTTTGACGGGATAAACCGACATCAGGTCATATTCTTTCCATTTCATGTCATAATGTTTGAAGCTTTCGCCTTCTGGAAAAACGAACTCAACCGGTTGAAAAGTGACGGGGCAATTAACTTCATCAGCATTTTCGGCGACCAAGGTCGTAAATTCACGTCCTTCAATAAATTCTTCGATAAGCGCCCCTCCAAACCTGGAGAAGATTTTTTCTGCCTGTAACCTTAATGAATCATTATCATCAACCCGCGATTCACGCGAAAGCCCGACTGATGCATATCCATTTGGCGGCTTAACAAGTAATGGAAAGTGTAAATCATGGTTAAGGGTAAGCAGATCTTGCTCATGCATTATGAAAAAGCTTCCAGGTATGGGAACATTTGCACTTACGGAAGCTTGTTTCATCTCCTGCCTTGATGGGTCAAAGAACTTTGAGCTAGCTCCTGTAAAAGCGACTCCACATTCTTCGAGATAATTTACTAGACCTATCCCGGATAACTCATCATCTGGAGTGCCATCGCAAAGATTAACGAAAATGTCGACCCCTTTAGCCATAAGGCTATCTATTTCGTCTTTAAAATTTTCCGGGTGTGGAATGAAATGCTCCCATTGGAAGTTCGAAAAATATGAGGATGGATCATAAGGCAAATCATCTGAATCAGGTGGACTTGAAAGCACACAAATATACATTTCTGGTTATTTACTCGCTGTAGTAAGGATATTCCCAAAAGCTAATTTTGGCTTAATATTGTCTGTTATTATACGCTGTGGCGGTATAATTGCGCGAAATTAATGTGGAGTTTCTATGAATTTGCTCAATCAACAATTCGAATTGATTCGTCAATCACCAACAGTTGCCATGGCAGATCGGGTTAATGCGCTCAAGGCTCAAGGATACAAAATTATCGGACTTCAAACGGGGGATCCGGATTTTGCAACTCCAGAAGCTGTGCTTGATATGGCTGCCCAGGTCATGCGGCAGGGTTTGACACATTACGGTCCGAGCCGTGGTTTTCCTGATTTTCGCCGGTCTGCTGCGGAAAAGTTGGAACGCGATAATGGGGTAACCTATGATCCCGAAACAGAGATTATGGCAACTCATGGTGGAATTCACGCTTTTTATACTGCCATGCAGGCACTTATAAACCCGGGTGACGACGTTCTTATTCCGGACCCAACCTGGGCTACGCATGCGAATATGGCCATCATGCTGCGAGGGAATGCTATTCGAGTTCCGGCACCGGCGGAAAATGGTTTTTTGCCTTCCTTTGCAGATTGGGAAAAATCTCTGACCGCTCGAACCCGAATCATTGTTATCAACTACCCGTCAAATCCGACAGGAATATACCCTTCCAGAGATTATATGCAGGCTCTCCAAGATTTTGCTGCTGATCACGATCTTTGGGTGATCAGTGACGAAGTATACGAGAATCTATATTTTGGTGACCACCCGACTTGCGCAGCGGCATTTCCCAGAGCAAGGGAACGCACGGTCCTTGTTCAGAGTTTGTCAAAAACTTATGCGATGACAGGTTGGAGAGTTGGGTATTTAGCAGCACCTGCCGCAGTGATCGAAAATGCGCTTAAGGCCAGCCAGAATTCTATTACCTGCGTAGCCCCTTTTGTGCAGAAGGCCGCGGCATTTGCTTTGAGTGACGCAGGTGTTCAGAAAGCTGCTGCTGAAATGCGAGATGGATATGCTCGGCGGCGTCAATTAGTTTTGACCACATCCAGCGAGTTAATGTCAAAAAAAGTTTTTGTAACTGCCCCTATGGGTGCTTTCTATTTTTTTCTTGATCTGCGCTCTTTAGAGAAGTCTTCGATCGAAATATGCGAAAACATCTTGTCTGAAATGGGGGTTGGCCTGGTTGCTGGAGCAGCTTTTGGACAATTTGGCGAGGGCTTTGTGAGGATGACGATCGCCGCATCTGACAATGATGTATATGCTGGTTTTAGTAAAGTCGTAGAATGGGCAGACCGGCAATGATAGGGAGAATGTAATGATAGTTGCTTTTCAAGGTGAGCCAGGCGCATACAGCGAACAGGCGGTTTTTGGGTATTTTGGGCAGGTGCAAACCTTGCCTTGTGAATCATTTGATGATGTCTTTTCAGCGGTAGGGACAGTTCGTTGTGATAAAGGTCTAATCCCTATTGAAAACTCTGTGGCGGGCAGCATCCACCAAAACTATGATTTATTACTTCGTAATAATTTGCATATTGTCGGGGAGTATTTTTTACGGGTACGCCATTGTTTGATCGCACTACCGGGTGTACAAAAGAAAGATATTCGGCGAGTTATAAGCCACACCCAGGCATTGGGGCAATGCGCAGGATATTTGAAAGGGTTGGGCGTTAAAGTAGAACCAGAATATGATACCGCCGGGAGTGTGAAAATACTTAAGGTCTCGGGAGATCGCCAAACTGCTGCAATTGCTTCTCGAAGAGCAGCAGAGATCTATGAGATGCAAATTTTAGAAGAGGGTATTGAGGATAACTTAGAAAATTACACCAGGTTTTTAGCGATTGCGCCTGATCCCATCGTGCCCGCTTCAAATGCAAAAACATCGATCGTTTTCACTTTGAAAAATCAGCCGGGTGCATTATTCAAGGCGTTAAGCGTGTTTGCTTTACGAGATATTGACTTGACAAAAATAGAATCCAGACCGCTTGCCGGAACACCCTGGAATTATTTATTTTATGTAGATTTTGTAGGTTCTGTAGCCGATGATTCGGTTCAGAGAGCATTAAGTCATTTGGAAGAGTATGCCTTAATGTTTCGAGTGCTCGGTTCTTATCCGCGGGTTGATTTGGTTTAGGAAAGTCGAAAGAATAAGTTACCTCAAAGTGGTGCTACCGATGGTATGGCTCGGTAGTTCCATCTGCTCAAGTAATCATCAAAAACAATGTGCATGGTATCTTTATAGTCATCAGCGACCTTTCGTCCGGTTTGGTA
>JAPLGT010000264.1:0-15953 GCA_026390035.1 Chloroflexota bacterium | reverse complement strand
GAGAAGGGGCGCATCGTCCACTTTTTAGCTTTGAAGGAAGATATCACTGCGCAAAAAATCATGGGAAATGATCTCAGGCAGAGCGAATCGCATAATCGAGCCTTACTGGACGCCATTCCGGATATTATTTTTCGGCTGCGGGGTGACGGGGTCATCCTGGATTGCAAGGCTAATTTGGGCGATCAGCTCATAAAACATCCAGACCAACTGATCGGAAAATCGGTTTATGGAACATTGGACGTTGGACTCTCAACCAGGGTAAAAAACATGATTAACCTGACCTTGCGAAGCAGGCAGCTGCAAACCATGGAATTCGACTTGAAGGTGAAAGACAGGCTGCATATCTTTGAAGTGCGCTTAAAGGACAATGGGGAGAATGAGGTTGTGGCTATTGTTCGAGACATCAGTGAGCAAAGCCGGTTGGAACAAATGAAAACGGATTTTATCAACCGGGCCAGCCATGAATTGATAACACCGATCGCCACCATGTTGTTAATGGTCGACTTGCTGGATACGAAAATGAGTGCTGAGAATTCTGATGAGTATTGGGATGTGCTAAAAAGTGAACTAAGTCGTGAGCGCACGCTGGTTGAGCATCTGCTCAGTGCGGGCCGTTTGAAAAGTGAACAGGAGCAATTGAACTTCCGTACTGTTGAAATTGATGAATTGGTTCAGCAGGCAATCCAGGATCTAGAGCCAGCCGCCAGGGAAAAAAATATCATGCTCAGTGTGGAATCAATTCCCGCGGAAGACAAATTGCCGCGCCGGGTACAGGCTGATCAAAATGCCTTGAACCAGGTACTGATTAACCTGGTGGGAAATGCGATCAAATTCACGCCCAGCGGGGGTAAGGTCAGCGTCCAGGCGCAAAGCGTGGATGGAAATTTGCTGATCTCGATCATCGATACTGGGCTGGGTATCCCAAGCAAGGATTTGCCGTTGTTGTTCAATCGATTTTTCCGTGGCAGTAATGCCATAGAAAACGAAATCCAGGGTACCGGGCTTGGCTTATTCATCGTGCGTTCGATACTGGATAAACACAATGGAAAGATCCAGGTTATAAGCGAGCTGGGAGCAGGCAGCCGGTTCGATGTGTGGCTGCCCATGGTAGAAAATCACGAGGTGGACTGATGGGTGAAAGGTAAACACTACCAATCCTTGTCACTCAGCTTGTCTTTCGTTATATGACTTTGCAAATCGAGATTTTCGTAATGCCAGGTGTCCAAAAGAAAATGGCATCTGGGCGGGAGTGCTGGTTGCCTTGCAGATTATCTCACCCGGCCAATTCGGGTGCCCGCTATTTGGACCGCTCACTTTATTCCGGTTTCGATGAGTAGCGGATACTATATCGATTGCTGGATAGAATAGGTTCTTTCATACAGTAAACATCGTCGGTTTAGGGCCATTTCTGATTGTCATAATTAACCACCGCCCCAAGCGGAAGTTTGTTCTGCTCGGCGATGGCGATAACCTGACGTTCATCCATGCTTGCAAGCTGGGCATATATTTTGAAAAGGCCAACCACAGTCGCACGTGAATTCGTGTTCGTGCCTTGGGCCTTCGCATCATATATTTTTAAAAGGGTACAGGCCAGTTCGTACACGTCACCTTCGTAGAGGACTGATATCTTTTTTAATTCGCTTACACCGACGATTTTTCTCATTTAATCATCTCCTGCGTATGGAATTTCTGGGGTGGGATGCTTATTTTTTCCAGATTCCAGGTCTATTTTCCTCTAAATAGGGCAAAACTGAAAATCTGTTACAGGTGACAATCGTCATGAAGGCTGTGAACCTGTTGATTTTCATTGGAATGTTTTTTTCCATTCCAGAATTCTGTGCTGAAACAGTTTTTGATGTACTCAGCGGCAGAAATTTATGGTTGTTGGAGTTTGGCGAAACCAACACAAACCTTGTTTAATCAAATTTTATTTTTAGGTCAGATTCAAATATCTCGATCTGAATCACAACCTTGTCGCCATTTGTTGTTCTTATTTTTTGCATGGCATCTATGGGGCCTGAAATGACAATTCCACTTAATTCAGGGTCACGAATTACATATCTCATTTTCCGTGGTTCACCGTTTTTCTTGCTGACCAGCTTGGTTGCCTCGACATCAAAGTTTTTTAGATGGCTTGATTGTTCTGCATAGTTAGTAAAGGCTTCTCTCGAATAATTATCGTCGTAGAGTTTTTCAGATTCAATTATTTTTTCAATGATGGGGATCGTGACATTGCCTGCTGTTCTTCCAAGCGCGGCAAGAACGGCAGGTATTTTTTCTGTCTTCACCTGTATCTCGTTATCACCCGCGAATTTCACTAATTCAGGAACAAGTTTTTTGATTTGGAGCTCATCAGATTTTTTTGTTGTGCAGCCTAGAAACGTCGCCCCAAAGTATTTTCTGGGTTCTGCTGATTGCAAGTCTGTCACCTTCAAATCATACTGAAGTTTATCGGGATGGGGAATCAATGCTCCCTTTTGAAGTTCTTTGAACAAAATGTTTCTAATTTCTTCGACAGTGATTTCCGGTAAATTATCTCCTGATAGAATTTTTATTACTTTCTCATCTTCACATTTTATTTTATAGATGGCTACATAGCGCTGGTCTGTATTTGTGTCGCGGCTCAAAATTACCACCAGAATTCCTCGAGATGCATTGGTCGGAGAAACCTGGTAAAGCAGGTCGGCTAATTGTTTTGAATTATCCAAAATTGTGTCAGGATTTTCCAGGATGGCGTGAATTAACGGTCGTGCCCTTGAAGCCGGAACCCCACTATTAAAGACCCCGGATACTGTATTCCCGGAATCTTCTGCATCCCATAATTTATTGGTGAGGGTTTCAAGGAAATCAACAATCGTAATATTGAGCGTACTAATATCTGTTTCGTTTTCTGAATAGCTAAAATAGTTGGAAGCCTTGTCCACAAAGTGATACGCAAATCGTTGTAATTGAATTCCCATTGTTTCCTCTTGGTATTGCCTGAAAGAGCATTGTAGTCATTTTAAATATTATAACCTGCCAGCTCTGGTCTTCTACCAACTTGGATTTTCGGGGCATGGCTTGCACCCTAACCTGCCGGTCCACAATAACTCTTCGGTTCATCCTCAGCAGCCCGGCAACGAGAGGGTTCGCTCTAATATTTTTTTCGCCTAATCCCGTCTCTTTTTAACTGCCTGCCTGATTGAGCACCTTTAATTTGTTTTCTATCGCTAGCGAAGTCTTTGTAATCGACAAGCCACCGAGAGCCGTACAGCGTAACTCGACCGGAATGCTCTTGCCAACCCGTTCCATTGTTTCAATGACTTCATCCAGGGGAATGACTGCATCGAAATCTGCGATTGCCATATTCGCACACGCCAGGGCGTTGCTGGCAGCCATTACATTTTTCCCAAGACAGGGCACTTCAACCCTGTTCGCAACCGGGTCGCAAATCAGCCCCATCAAATTTTGAAGCGCCATGGAGGCTGCATTAACTGCCTGTTTGGTGCTGCCCTTTGCCAATGTTACCAGCGCTGCGGCTGCCATGCCCGAGCCTGCGCCACATTCCGCCTGGCAGCCTCCCACCTCCGCCGCAAAAGTTGCGTGAGCTGCGATGAATACCCCAATCAACCCTGCCGCCAACATGGCATGCGTACTCTCTTCCAAAGACAACCCCATCACACTGGCTGCCCCGATACAGGCGCCCGGAAGCCCGCCACAAGACCCGGCAGTCGGCGAAGCCACAATTACGCCCATCGAGCTTTTCACTTCCATCAATGCCGTGACACTGAGGATGATCTGGTTGAGCATGCCGCTCTCTAAAAGTTGATGGTTATCCATCAAAATTTGAAATTGTCCAGACTGATGCCCCAGAATTCGGTCGGCATATTTTGTTCCACGGATCCCAAGTAGAATGGATTTTTGCAGGATACCGACAATAACCCTCATTTTTTCCACGACCTGATCATGCGATAAATTACCTCTGGCGCTTTCGTAATGGACTGCCAGCTCCCACAAGGCAAGATCTTTGCCTGTGTTGTATGCCAGCATCTCCTCGCAGGTAATAAACGGAACCTGAAGATTTTGGTGCGATAGTACCGGCAATACTGGCGATATTTTCTTAACGGTTCGAACCTGCTCCATGGTTAACAGGTCGGAAATTAAATTTTCGTCCAGAAAGTTTAGTGCTTTTACGACAATCAGTTGGTGGTCAGGCTTCCCCAACAGAATAATCTCGTCAGCCTTGACCCTGGCTTTTAAGGATTTAATGAGTTCATGGCCCTGTGCATCCAGGAAGACCAGCGTTTCAAAATAGTCACCTGCCATCGAAACCTGGATGCCGTCAATTTCGGTTACCTCGATCATGCCACCACCGGTTGATATGGCTGTTAGTGAATGGGTTTCGATCGAATTTCTGAGTACCAAATGATAAGTATTGGGGTGGACTGCGCCAATATCCAGAATATTTATCTCGAATTTTATTCCAGCATCCAGTAAGGCGCTTGCAGAGTCAGCCAACCTTTCGTCGGTCGTCTCCCACCCAAGCAGGCCGCCGAACAGACCCATATCCGATCCCTGGCTGGTATGCGTGGTGGCAAGCGCACCTTGAGTATCAAACTCAATTAGCACTTCTTCAATCTTGCCATCCATTAAATCTTTGGCCAGCCTTCCAATCCGTAATGCCGCGGCGCAGTGCGAACTAGATGGCCCACGCATTACAGGCCCGATCACATCATTGTATATGCTTGGATAATACATTGGGGCACCTTCCCTTTTGCAGAGCTGAACGTTTTGATGATTATTTTACCGGATTGTGCGCATATTTGGGTATATCACCAGCAGGGTAGACCATTAATCAACACAGCCTCCCGCAAATTGGCGAAGTTGTGCTGAAAGATATCCGTTTTGATGTGATTGAAAAATAATATGCGCTGTTTAGGGGGCAGGTGTTGGCGCTCGTACCGTGCATGCCTGCTTAGAATTTTACAACTGATTGGAGCAGGCGCGGAGTTAGAGCCTGATAGCCTACAATTCAGTTTGCTCAAAGTGTTACCAACCAGCCAATCTGATGAAACTGGATGTCATTATTTTTGTCGTCATCGCCAGCATACAGTGATGCATGGATTCAGCATGAAGCATGGTTTCGAAATCCACGCTGATTCCAACCAGCGATACCAACTTTAGTCTCTTACGGCACTGAGATCGACAAAAGATTGTCGATTATGCGGCTTGCACAGCAAGGCCAAGCGCCTGGAAAAGATGTTGCAAATCGTCCTGAAGAGTTTGGTACAAATCACCCAATGGTGTCGACCGACTGGGTGAAGATGGTGATCCGTCATATCTCGCGCCAGCCAACAGAGGTCTGATAACCTTTTCTCGCAAGGTGAGCAGGGCAGAGATGGTACGAATGCCATCAGAAGTAAGTTGGTAACGGCGAGATTTTCCAATAGGGATAACCCATTGCTTGCCGCGCAATTTTTTCAAGTCATAAGCAGCATGGCGAGGCTTGTAATCTTGCGGGCTGAGCCCCAAGAATTCGCGGACTTTTGCAGCCAGGTCGGATACGGTCATACCGTTTGGCGAAGCTGCCAGAGCAATGGCCGCGTTCAATACAGCTCGCAAACGCTGTTTACTCAAGTCGATGCCAGCGACAGGCTTTGAACCAAGTTTGCCAGGACGCGAGAGATTATCGAAGGTATCATCGTCCAAAAATGCGCTGTTCACGCAGTCCAAGACATCAAAGAAGCGAACCAAAATTTGCTCAAGTTCCAGGATAATTTTCGGAAAATTGGGCAAAGAGCGTCCACAGTGCAGGGCTCTAGCATTATGTACAATTGCTTCGCCTCGTAAAACGCGTTCGCCTTTGGTATACAACTTGACCGTCAGTTTGCCGAAATGGATTTTGAAGATAATCAAGTCATATGCAGGTTTCTCGACCACGATTTCAAAGCGAGGTTGGGTACGGCTCTCCGCATGCCTAAATGGACGGCGCGCGGCTCCAAAGATGGTTTTTACCTGTTTGACATCCAACCAGGAGCGAGTGCGATCAATCAAAGCTTGAACAAGTTGCTGCATCTGTCCGCCACTGCGGAATAGCAAGTTACGACTGTATTCAGCCTGATAGATTGAATAGTCATAGTGGAAATTGGTGCGCTCCTGTTCTTCCAAGTCTAATGCAAAGCATAAACAGGTAGAATAAATCCAGCGATTAAACACTTGTTCCAGTTGCCCCACGACATCTGATGTACTCAGGGTATCTGCAACCTGGGCCAGACGTGTTGGTTCGCTGATTTGCGTAAAACAGTTATCTTCTTTGCGAAATGTCACTCCTTCTTTTTTGGATCGGCAAGCCACGTACTCATGACCATTCAAAATGATCTGGGCCCCGAACGGTGGATGTCCGCTCATACGAAAGATGATGTGCCCCCACTCTGGGTCCTGGATGTGGAAGTGGTAGTGATTAACATATTGCGTTTTACGCTCGATGTTCATAATCTTGCCACTTTTCGTTTTTTTGACATTCCACACCGGAGCAGGTGCACGACCAACCAGTATTGCGAATAGGCCAACAAAACCCGGTTCTTTTGGAAGATATTCGGCTGCAATCGTATCCTTGCGCTCTTTGGTATCACAATCGATAACAGGAATATTATGAGCATTGGCATGTGCTCGCAATCGGCGCGCCAGGCGACCAGCCATTCGCATCAGGTGATTGTTGTCTAGTTCATCATCTGAGCCTTCCAATTGTCGCCACCAAAGTCGGAAACCAGCTGGTGTTTGTCCAAACTGGAAATAGGCATTGAAAACTATCCGGTCAACACAATCGTAGTTCCCGTATAAATAGTCATCAAGTTGCGTGCTCAGCTTGTCATCCATCTCGTATGCTCCCTTCACCCTTTCAGCAGGGATGCTTCCAGCATACTTATCCGAACCTTATTTGTCAACTGCCCCGTAGGGGCCTCATCTTCCGGGCGCAGTCCCGGACGATGCCTAGTACCTTATGCTTTACTTCATCCCCTTGGGGCTAAATATAGACCGGATTGCCATGAGCATCATGCTCGCGCAGATCGGTTCTGCCGCGATAACAAAAAAAGAGCGTGTCTGTGTAAGCACACTCTCTCTTTTTGCTGATCTTGCGGTATCCCAGGCTCGCTAGCCGAGGATGTTGATTTTTCTCGCTCAGTCTCAAACCATCTCGCTGGTCACCCAACGAACGATCTCCCGCAAAACTATTTCGGTATCCGGAGCGGGAGCACCAGGGTAGCCATGGTCACCCATTAATACTTCAGCTTTCCAAAATGGTGGCGAGGGTGTCAGCTTATACAGATGCAAAACAAGCCTTTCGAGAACCAACAATGTTGAGAAAATGCAGTTGGTAGGATATGGACGGGGTGTCAAATAGTTTGCTAATTAAATTTAGTTAGCGCAAGAAATTAATAAGCTTCTTCCTCTTCATCATCGTCATCGTCCTCAGCCCACAAATCGTCGTCATCATCACTTTCTTCGTCGATTTCTTCCAATTCTTCATCTACTATGTTTTTTCCATCTTCATCTTTATCGCCATTAGAGAATGTGATACACCCTAATTTGGGATCAACCTCAATGGTTGCCGCAGAACAAAAAAGATCGTCATTGAACGTGCAGTCTATATAATGGCATCGGATACGAGGCATAAATTTTCTCCTAACTTACTCATTGATGTTTTAGATTTGTGGTGTCTGGTGGCGGCATAACTGATGAATTCAAGAATTCCCGGTAGAGATAAATGGCGAATTTATTAGAGTGTACACCGGTGTTCTCTCAAAAGAGAATTTGTAAACAACAATCAGGTTGCCTGATGATAAATCTCAAACAGAAAGCATTTATTCTGTGGATATATATAATATCCATTCACAATAGCGATAAATGCTGGGTTGAGTTCCAATCTTAATCCTGTTGCAAGTATTATAGCATCTTGGCATGGAAGCATGAAAATGAATCTCGTTTTTTGCTTAATTGAAATGCCTGCTTTTTCCTATTCTATCCGTGTCGGAACGCCATTAGCGCTTCCCACTTTGCGGTGCGAATTTAATCGGGTATAAAAAAGGCTGTAGTTCCAAAAATAAAATTTCACTTTCCATGGCATCTTGCGGCTTCAATCATGCTGTCCCACAAAATACCAGTTGGGAGCGTGTCAAAAACACCTGGTCATTCCCGTAATCCACCACTCTGGGTGTCTCATACCATTCATTTCGTTCCAGCTTCAACTGATTGAGCAGATACTGTTATTTATCTTATCTTCAATGGCGGAGACACTGGCATAATCAATATTACCCAAAACCACAACGAAAACAGTATCTTCAACGAGTGGACTCAACCTGCCATTCGCTTAATTCACAAACAAGGGATCTTATGACTGGTAGGTCGATGACAGTGGATGAATTTTTTGCGGGCTCAAGCAGCTATGCGAGCTACCAAATGGCCTGCCCGCGATAAATTGATTGTACTGGGCAGCACTATGATGGTAGAGTTGTAGGTAGACAAGGCCCAAAGAACAGGCAAACGAAGAAACGGCAAACTTGCGTAAAGACAGCCCGCCGACTGAAAAAGCCACTCTTTTAATAATGCGACCCAATAAAAAGGCAGTTTGATGAGTAATACTCCCAGCAAGCAGATTGTTCCTGAAGAAGAATACCGAAACATTTTTGAAGTTGTCAGCGAAGCCATCGTTATCTATGATATAGAGAATGGGCTGGTTGCTGAAGCCAACCCGGCTGCATGTGATATAAAACCATTGGTGCTATTTGGTGAAATCCACTTTCGAGGTGCGTCACTCTGTTGTCCGCTGTCGGCGGACAGTCGCTGTCTGTAACGCCGTGGGATACCCCCTTATTCATTTAGCGATTAGTCAACTTGAAAACTTCCTCGAAATTAGTGATTGCCACACGGGATTGTGTTTTGGCTGGTTTTCTGATCTAAAATTTTCGGATATCCATTTGTGGCTGTATGTTTGTGATTTGAGGGTAAAATTTGGGGATGATTACAATTGCTCCGATCAAAGATGAACAAATAGTGGCTGCTAAGAGGGTAATCGAGGGAGTGGCGCAGCGGATATTTGAGCCAGAGAAATCTTCGGTAGAATTTGCAGCCAGCCTGGAAAATGAACATGAGTTGAAGGATATGGATGACTTGCGTCAGGTGTACGACGGGAATCTAGGGGTGTTTCTGGTAGCGCTGGATGGGGATCGAGTGATTGGGACTGGGGCACTAAAGCCTCTCGAAGGACAAGCGGCCGAGTTGAAGCGTCTGTGGTTGTTGGAAGAATATCACGGGCAAAGAATTGGGTACAGGTTGGTAATGCAGCTATTTGAATTTGCGCGACAGGCTGGGTACAGGCAGATTTTTCTTCAGACGAGTCTTCAGCAGCAACGGGCGATTGAATTTTATAAGCAGATCGGATTTGTGGAAGTGTCCGATTATGTCACACTGGCGTATGATGACGATATTTCGTTAGGGATAACGCTGGCTGGGTGATGAAGAAGGCAAGAAAATAGAAATTTTCAACAAGGTACGGGTTCGTTCAAATAGAAATAATGTAATGATGGAAACCAGGATATGGACCGAAATATACCTGACCGATAACCATTTCGAAAATCAAGCCATGTGTTGGAATTGTAAGGCTACTGGTCAGGATAATTAAGGATGCATTCTGGTTCGGCTGGAACCTATATTCCTGTGGGAGTGCTTTCGTCTGGTATTGGAGTCAATTCGTAATCTGTCAGGCTGTATTTTGCCTGATTGTTTAGCCAGATGAGCGTTTGCGTAATACAGCTTGTTGAGGTTCTTCATTCACGATCAGTTGAAACACATCCGGGCGGCTGTAATGACCAGCTACATCAAGATCGAACTTCCCCCGACCAATATCATTCAGATCGAGTGTGGCTGTTAGAATAGTTTCACTGCCGAAAAATGGTCCGGCCAGCACCTTCCCGAATGGGTTGATGATGGCGCTGCCTCCACGAATGAGGATAGAGTCAGGCGAATCACCAAGCGAAACGCGCACGTTTTCGGGAAATGCCTTTTTCTCAAGGAACTGAACAGCCGTAAGCACAAAACAGCGGCCTTCCATGGCAATATGCTGCATGCTAGGCAACCAGGTATCGCGGTCATCAACAGTGGGTGCACAGTAAAGAGCGACATTTTTGGAGTACATCGCCATGCGCAGCATCGGCATGTAATTTTCCCAGCAAATAACGGAACCGATCCGACCGTAGGGACTATCTACAACGGTCAGGGTCGAGCCATCACCAAATCCCCAGATCATGCGTTCAAGTGCAGTCGGCATTAGCTTGCGATGCTTGCCCTGGAGAGTGCCATCCGGCCCAAAGAACAACGCGGTGCAGTAGAGGGTTCCAAGCTCGCGTTCGATTACACCGATCACTACGTGAACACCATGCTTACCGGCAGCCTCACCGAGCCTGGCAGTCTGCGGACCAGGTACATCAATCGCAGATTCTAGATAGATACGGAATTCATCACGCCCGGGCGCATCTCTTGCACCGATCACCAACCCGTAGCCCATTCCTTTGGGATAGCCGGTAATAAAAGCCTCGGGAAAGACGACGACCTTTGCGCCTGTATCGGCAGCTTCACCAAATGAGCCGAATGGCCTTATCTACGCAGGCATCTGGATCAAACATCACTGAACCGGCCTGAACAACCGCAACTTTAACGCTTGATTCTTTCGCGCTTTCAGCCATCTAAATTCACCTTATTCCATTTTTCTATTGCGAAAATAGGTATGTGGTATTACGTTGCCAATTGGTTTTGGATATTCAGAACAATATCGTCTGGCAGGTCGTAGAGATTGAGTCTGCCTGAAACCGGAATAGGGGAATGCAAAATACGTGGATTTTCGAGGATAAACCCGATCATTTCTGGGTTCCACCAGGATGGATCGTCAAAATTCGGGTGATCGGAAGATGGGATGCCGTCATCCTCTGTCCATACGTAGTGATCGAGGGTTACAACGCCAAGAACGGCGCCATTGATGCTACAAAGCTCCTCAGGAAATTCGCGGTTTAATTGAAGGCATTTATCGCGCAGGGGTTGCCAAAATTTTTGCGCTTCCGGTGACTTGCTGGAAACAATCGCAAGCGGTCCGACTGCGCCTTTAGGTGCCCAACTGCGATTTTCGATATTCTTGATACCAGCGACTATCAGGCCAGCGTATGGTTGTTTGATGGAAATGGCTTTCATAAAATTTACCTGTTCCTCACGACGTTTGATCCTGGATTTGACAGATTGAACCGCTCATAATTATTAAAATTACTTTAGGCTGCGGGCAACTGACAGTTGGCATAGAGATTTCTTCCATGCTTGAAATACGTTTTTGAGTCTCTGCTTTGAAAATAACTCAGGTATACGACAAGTCGGTTTGGATTACTCTCGAATTATGCCCAAAATATATTTTACTTCAATCAGCCGTCTGCAACTGTTCAATTATTTTGGCTCTCATCGGGTTCGTGGGAGACAATTAATCAGCACTATTCCGGACATCAATCAGCTTTAACCCTATATTCTACTGGGCGCAAGCTTTTGGAAGCGCTTTTTTGCAATATTTTCCAAAGAAACTGCGTGTCATTCGTTCATTCGGCACTTATTCGTGATAAAAACAGCCACAATAGTCCCTGCAAACCCTGCGCTTGTTACGCCAAGCCACAGGCAACGCAGATTAAATATTTTTCCCCACTAATCTGGGGAGAATCATTTTTATGCACTGAACAAGTTTAATGAAAATCGCCCAGCTAAATTTTCCATCAAAAGGGTAGGAATTTTCAAGTTCAGGGTAGGTAAGTTACCGATTAAAAAGCCCGGGATGGAATAAAACATGAAACCGAATTCAATTAATCCCTGGTTTGAAAAGTAGCATTAATTCGTGAAAGGAGAAAGAACCTCAGTTTTGGAAATGTCCTTATAAAATAAAAGGTACATTCCTTTAGTCACCCTGCGCCCGGAAATACTTGCCATAATCGCCGACCAATAGATAGCGCGGGTCTTCATCTTCTTCAATTGTTGGAAAACGCCCGATCGATTGAAAAAATCGGTTATCACGATTATCGTCGTTCACCAGCGAAACCTCCCCGACCAGCACGCGCCCATTCCCCCAAAATTCATGATAACAATGTTGTTCCAGGGTGATACTTTCGCCATTTTCAAGCGTAACCACATCGCCAGCATTGATCTTTCGCCGCGAGCCATCCACGCTGAAACTTACTTCGCCAGTTCGCACCAGATCTTCATCCGCTGAGGCTGGGTAAAGACGCAGCATCAATCTGCCCCCGCCTCTATTGATTATGTCTTCCATTTTATTCCAATGGAAATGCAGAGGCGTCGTCTGCCCATTTTCGACAACCATTATTTTTTCGGCATAAAGCTTGCCGCTGCGGGCCGCCAAATTCTTTGGATTGCCGTTGCGGAGTGTGAATAGAAACAGCCCGAACTTGGAAAAATCACCAATCCCAAAATCGGTAATATCCCAGCCAAGCGCATTGTCGACAATCTCGCTTACCTCAGGCCCTTTTTGCTGCCAATCCTGCGGCTTCCAATAAGCAAAAGGTGGCAGGTAAAATCCTTGCGCGTGAATGAAAACATCCGCAGATTGGAGTATTGCATTGATTTCTGAGCGCTTCATAATTATTCCTAAGGTAACCAGGGATGAGGTATTGTCACCTTTATGATGGTTGTAAACCCATTTTCGAAGCAACAAAACCCGCTTTATCTGATGGGCGGTTTATAGAAACATGGAAAATTCATTTTTCACAAAGTTAGCCAGAATTTAATTGAAGACTGACGAATATGGTCAACATAATATTAGGGGATATGAAACAAAACGTTCGCTAGAATAGGCTGAAGTGAATGGGTTTCTATAATAAAGTTGTGTTTGCAACGACATCAACTCGGGAACTACAAAAGACCACCATGGCATTTTAACACTTTTAGCCCAATTGAAGACAGTTGATCCAAAGCAAATCTGCACCAAATGAGCTGGGTGATTCTCGCTATGCTCGCCATGACCAGATGGGCGACAATGTTGGGTTTTTCAGGCAGGGCTGAAGATGGCAGTGGCTGTGGTATCAAATTTCTTTTTTAATTGCGCCCCAAATTTCACTGACAGCTAGTTTGCCAATTTCTTCCGCACCTTTGGCGGCGATGATTGGTAATACTGACCGGATGCCCGTCCAGACGCTGGTTACGAAGATGGGAATTTCAAGCATGATTTCATCCTGATGGATACTCTGATGCATAAAAAGCATTTTTACAACTAACCAACCACCACGGGTTACGGATAACAGAATTGGTCTCGAAAATCTATAATTGACCATTTCTCGAATAGTATCGCTGACTTGTGGGTATGCAGTCTGTCTAAAAGGTTCTTGGGCGGGTTTTGTTTTTTAGGTCCACGCTTCTTCTTGACTGTTCCCAGTTCGTCCGGCGGCAGGTTCGCAATTAACCCTTCATCCACCAGTTCAGCATGACGGCGATTGAAATTGGACAACTGCGTTTCGTCATATCTGAAATATGATTTCAAACCATGGTGGCTGGCCGTGCCGTGAAGTGTTGGACAAAATATCAATTTTGTCCAACGCTTTCTGCTCTCGTTCCACTTGTACTTCGTAATGTGGTCGGTTTAGGCCAGCACTTTTGACAGTTAAGCCAGAATTTCTTCATTGGTGAAGCGGACGACTGCGATGCCGTAAGAAATTAATCTTCCTTTCCTGCAAGGAATGTGCTGAAGATAACATCCTGAAACTCGTTATTTGCGGAGATAGATTTGAGAAAGGGTGCAGTGCCGAGGCATACCTAGATCGGTCCCTGCTATTTTCTGCTTCCGATCCATGTGCCTCCTGCGCCATCCTGACCGTGCCACCATTGACCGGTGATGGAATTGTTATCCGCAGTCAGGGATATCGTCACTCTGCCTCCATCGGTGGGCGCCTGGTAGGTGGGGGCGCTGCTCCAGGTCCCCTCGATGGTCCTTCCATCCGGGCTTAACATCCCTGCAATTTTTCCCGAATTAAGCGTATATATGCAGTTCACCTTCTGACCATCCACACCACAAGTCAGGACTCCGTTATTGGTATCCCAAAAACCTGCGAACTTGCTCAACTCGGCCGTGATGAGAGCATTCGGAGTGGCGCTTGGATTTTCTGCTGGTGCCTGTTGGTCAACCTGCGAGGTTGAAGTGGGTGTGACTTTGGCTGCATCCAGGCAGGTTTGTGGAAAGCTAATCTCCACCGATTGGTTAATATCCTTGACCTCAAAATTAATTTCTGTGTGAATGACGTTGGTCTTTGGATCCACAACAGTTTCAACAACCAACAAATATTTGACCAAGTATTGCCCATCAACCGCCAGCCAGTAATCGCCCTGGTTAATGGTTACATTTGCCCCGGATTTTGCCCCCAGACCTTTGACTTTAAAGGAAAAGTGGTTAGTGGATACGCCATTCACCGTTTCCGGCGCCACAAAGAGCGGGTTATCGATTGCAGGTGAAAAACTAAACATGCTCATGATAATGTCCCTCATTTCGGCTTCATTGGAAATGAGACTCTCAAAACTCCAATCTTCTCCGGAACCCGAACACTGATCGCTGCCGATGCGATAAATAACTGAAGGGCTGTCGCCTTCGCTGGGCTGGCCATCTATGATTGATTTGGATGTCAAACTGGTAAACTGGGCATCCTTGTCCTTGGATAGTTGGGTTTCAAAACTAACGGTGCTTGAATTATTCGGGTTCGGGCCTGAAGTTGTGAAGGATAATATCGTGCGGTAGCTGTTCAGGCTGGCTAATCCATCCGAAATACTGACGGGTTTTGAGTCGGGAGTTTTACCCGGCAGCTGGAAGATTGGCGTCGTTTGCGGGGTTTCGCCGGGTGTCTGTCCGGTGGCATTACCAGGCAATGATTGCTGCGGGGTCTCGGACGGCGTTTGTCCGGCTGGGAGACCAAGTGTCGGCAGGCTGCAGGCCAGGCTAATCAGCCCAAGCATCAAAAAGGAAATTAAGGTTCTGTTTTTCATTTTTACTCCTGTAATATTCCATCAGAATGGAAGCGCGGGACTGGGCCAAAATGGCCTGGCCTTCAAACCGGGTTTAAGCTACCAATCAAACAAGGTCATCTTGAATCATTTTTTCAAAGAGTCGGTGTTTTGCAGGTCATAAATCGCGAAGCCTTCATTCTCATAAATAGTTGGGAAGGGTTGTAAATGAGGTTTTTCAACAACCAGATATCGGATCTGATACTCTTGAGCAATACGCAGATAGTCTTCCGGTTTGAGTGAATAGTAGGCAGCCCGTGTGATCGAAAATGTATCCAGGTAATTTCCATTAAATTGCGCGATGGCAGTGGGTGCCAGGGCCTCGAACTTCTTCTGCCAGGATGGAAAATATTCTGGGTGTGGAAACTCGAAAATTTCAACCAGAGTCGCCAGGGTACCCCGTTCAGAGAAAGTGCGCCAATCAGGGATATAGTGTGAGAGGATTTCGGGCGGGGTAATGAACATGGCCTCGCGTGGTGTGTTATTTCGAGCCCAATCCTGTGTTTGTGTCCAGGCTGTTTTCGGTTCAAATATGAAATAGCCCGGCGACCAAATTCCGGACTGGATGCCACTAAAAAGCGAGACAACTAGAATCAGGCAGAACACACTGGTGCCGGCCAATTGCCGCCAGCGATATTTATCCATCCAGCGCTTAAAGGCCAGGAAGAGCAGGGGCAGCAGCGGGGATGGATAAGCGATGAAACTGACTGCAACCAGTCCGGCTGGGATGGCCCTCAGACTCCACTGCTGAAGGTGGTTGGCGAGATAACCCGCAAAATAGATGTAACCAAAGAGCATCAGAAAAACACCGATGCGCAAAATTTGCAGTTGCAAGATGAAGGTAATCGGAAACAAATAGGTGGTCAGAAGTTGAACCAGCAGTACCATCCCGATTG